>DDMR01000069.1:8859-10981 GCA_002340925.1 Actinobacteria bacterium UBA2541 | reverse complement strand
CTCTGTAAGTTAGTTGCGAAGCCGAATAAGAGCGCCGCAAAGAGAGCGCCTATTGGGCTCCATTTGCCAAAAATAAGAGCGGCCAGCGCGATAAATCCCGCACCTGCAGTCATCTCTTTGCCGAATGATCCAACTGATCCAACTGTATAAAAAGCACCGCCAACTCCTGCGATCAGTCCAGAAATAATCACATTTCTGAAACGCAATTTATTGACGTCAATTCCAACGGTATCTGCTGCAGTTGGGTGTTCGCCAACTGCTCTTGTGCGCAACCCCCACTTAGTTTTGTAGAGTCCAAAGGTGACGACTGAAACAATCGCAACCATAAGATAGACAACAATTGTATGTGTGAAAAGAATTGGCCCGACCACTGGAATCTTAGAGAGTATCGGGATTGGAATTACTTCAAGAAGCGGCGGTGAATTCCAGGTGTTTTGCTGTGGAATTAAGAGCTTCTTATATAAATAGTCAGTTAACCCAATAACTAAAACATTTATTACGAAACCGAGAATAACTTGATCGACCGAAAACTTGATGGCGAAAGTTGCTAGCAGATAAGAAATCGCCGCCCCAGCAAAAGGAGCTGCCAATAAGCCCCACCAAGCGAGATCAGTAAGGCTTGCAACTACCGCAGATACAAACGCACTGGCCAAGAGTTGGCCTTCAATCGCGATGTTAATCACTCCTGATCGCTCGCAAACTAAACCCGACATAGCACCAAAAATCAATGGGATTGAAAGCAGCAATCCGCCTTGCAACAGTCCAGTTAAAGGAATGAATTTTCCAGATGCGATCCACGTAAGGAAGGACATAAGAATTCCAAAACTTGCGACCGCAACGGGGACCGATATCGACCGACCCTTTTTAAGTGCTACTACTGCGATTGCGCTAGCCAGTAGTGAGATTATTGAGAAAATTCGGGCACCAGTCTGTGATGAAATCACCCAATCTTTAATGATTACCCACTCATCGTTCAATACAAAGCCAAAAGTTGTTGCTTCTTGGCCAGGCTTAAGAATTCCAAAATACAGGAACGAGAGCGAGGAAAGAACTGTAATTATTGCGATCCCTTGAAGTCTTCGTTTCTCTACATTTGAACGAATCTTCATTATCCGTTCCATCCCTTTGATGTTAGGGCTGATGCCACATTTAATTTCTTCAATCTAAATATGTAGCGGACAAATACTGGTGCTGCGATAAAGAGAACAATTAATCCTTGCGTAACAACCACAATGTCTAATGGGACACCGGTATTTGATTGCATCATTCGACCACCAGTATGAAGTGCACCAAATAAGAGAGCTGCAAAAACTGTTCCAAGAGGTTGTGCCCTACCTAGGAGAGCAACTGTTATTGCATCGAAACCAAGTGATCCAGCGATACCTGCGTTGAGTGCATATTCGCTACCCAGAACATGGACTGCACCACCAAGACCTGCAAGTGCGCCACAAATCATCATGGTGGCGGTGATAACAAATGGTACTGATATTCCTGCAGTTCGAGCGGCTTTGCTATTTGCGCCTACTGCGCGAAATTTATAACCAACTGTAGTTTTTGTAAGAAGCCACCAGACAAAGAGCGCTGCGGCTAGTGCAATGAAAATTCCGGCATGTATTCGAAATTCTGATCCCGCTAAAAGCGGCAACCTCGCACTTTCTTTTACTTCAGGCGCAAGCGGGTCCATGCGCCCTTTCCGCAAGAAAGTGGATGTTTTCAATATCCATAAAATGAAGTAAGCCGCGATGTAATTCATCATGATTGTTAAAATAACTTCATGAGCGCCAGTCTTGGCCTTCAAGAAGCCAACGATTCCGCCCCAGATTGCCGCAAGAAACATTCCGGCAGTCACCGCTGCCAAAATATGAATTCCTACCGGCATATCAAAACGGAAGCCCACATAAGAAGCACCTATAGCGCCAAAAATAAATTGCCCTTGTGCACCGATGTTAAACAGGCCGGACTTGAATGCCAATGCAACAGATAGTCCTGTCAAAATCAATGGTGTTGCAGTAACTAGAGTTTCAAATAAAGGGTAGAAGCCCTCAAAGAAACCGCTTTCTGCCAATCTGCTATCGTAAATTGAACCTTGGAAGAGTGCAAGATATGCATTGCCCACACTTGA
>DDMR01000069.1:4041-8749 GCA_002340925.1 Actinobacteria bacterium UBA2541 | reverse complement strand
ATCTTTGAAATCCGGTTTCGCATTAGGCGCTGGCTTTCGTTGATGTAATTCCAGCCATTAGTAATCCAAGTTCTTCTCTTGTCACCTTCGAATCCACAATATCCAGAATTTCACCGCGATACATGACCGCAATGCGATCAGCAAGAGCGATTACCTCATCGAGTTCGGTGCTAAAAAGAACGACGCCACGACCGGCATCTCTTTCCGACAAAATTCTTTCGTGAACAAACTCAATAGAACCAACATCTAGTCCACGGGTTGGTTGTGACGCCACTAGAACTTTGATTGATCTAGAAAGTTCACGCGCAATTACAACTTTCTGCTTGTTTCCACCCGAGAGCGTTGATACCGAGTCCATTATTGATTGGGTTCGGATATCAAACTCCGCAACACGTTTTTCTCCCTCTTCCTGCACCTTCTTTGCTGAAAGATTTATACCTTTTGAATAAGGAGCTTGTTCATGTAGGTCGAGAATGAGATTTTCGGCTATTGAAAAACTTCCAATTACACCATCTAGCTCCCGAGACTCTGGGATAAATGCGATACCGGCATGCAGCGAATCCTTAATACTTGACCCTCGAATTTCTCGCCCATCCAAAAGAACAGATCCTTCGATGTGCTCTTCTAAATTAATAAGCGCCCTTGCAAGTTCGGATTGGCCATTGCCTTGTACTCCTGCAACAGCAAGAACTTCACCAGCATTTACATGAAAATTTACGCCTTTAACTATTGCGGTTCCAAGTTGATCTCGAACTGTTAGGTTCTTAACTTCTAAAATTGCACTGCCCATTTCATGCGCATATTTTTCGGGAGCCAAATCCACGGCTCGACCAACCATCATCGACGCTAATTCACCTTCTGCAGTTTCCGGAGAAACCGCGGCAACAACTTTGCCGCGCCGAATAATTGTTATTTGATCTGCTACCGCGCGGACTTCCCGCAACTTATGGGTGATAAAAATTATGGATGTTCCCTTGTTCTTCAGATCGCGCATAGTGTTCAGAAGCTCATCAGTCTCTTGCGGAGTAAGCACCGCACTAGGTTCATCCAAAATTAGCACTTTGGCCTCATAAATTAGCGCCTTAATAATTTCAACTTTTTGTTGGATTCCAACCGGAAGAGTTTCAACAATTGCGTCTGGGTCAACTTGTAAACCAAAATCTTCCGAAATTTCCCGAATCGCTTTACGTGCTTCATCCAAATCTAGAACCCTAAACTTATTGAACTTTTCATGGCCTAACATTATGTTTTCGGCAACACTAAAGACTGGAACCAGCATGAAGTGCTGGTGAACCATTCCGATACCTGCGCTCAGGGCATCACTAGGTTCTGAAATATTTACAGTTTTTCCATCAATCAGAATCTCACCAGAATCAGCCCTAAGTAGGCCATAAACAATATTCATTAACGTGGATTTACCAGCGCCATTCTCACCCAAAATGGCGTGGATTTGGCCAGTCTCAACTTTTAAGTTAATGGAATCGTTGGCTGTAAATGAGCCAAACGTTTTGGTTATTCCCCGCAATTCTAATGACACTCTCGAATCATATCGACTAATAGTGCAAAAAACAGGAGGCCCGATTGCTCGGAACCTCCTGTTTTTAACTGCTCACTTATCAGTTTATCTTCAAGGTTCCCGCCTTGATTTGATCTCTGAGCTTGCGAACTTCAAGCTTTAGTTGGCCTGGAACTCGTGGACTTAGATCGTGGTAAGGAGCAAGTGAAACACCCTTGTTCTTAAGTGTTCCAACATAGAGGCTTCCGTTGAACTTCTTAGCCGCAACATCCTTAGCAACTGATTTGATTGATGCGCCAATTTCCTTGACGACAGTTGTTAGAAGTGTTGATTTTCCAGCTGGAAGTAGGTTGTAACCATCTGAGTCAACCCAGATTGTTAGTGCCTTTTTAGTCTTCTCGTTAGCAGCTGCATATGCCGATCCAAGGTTTCCACCTACCGGAAGGATGATGTCTGCTCCCTGTTGTTCAAAGCCCTTTGAAAGAGTTAGCGCAGCATTTTGATCGATAAAGTTACCGACGAAAGAGCCAGTCTTAGTTTTAGTGTCCCAACCTAAAACCGAAACGTTCTTTCCTTTGACCTTGTTGTAGTAGTCAACGCCACGAACATATCCGTCCATGAAAATTGTAACTGTTGGATAAGGCGCGCCACCGTAGGTTGCAACCTTGCCGGTCTTCGTCATTCCTGCAGATAAGTAACCTGCCAAGAAAGCAGCTTCATCGGTCTGGAAGGTAAGACCCTTAACGTTCTTTACCGGCTTGCAATTGAAGTTTTCATCGCAATCTGCTCCTGCATCATCAACTACAGCATATGAAATCTTTGGGTTAGCCAGCGCTGATTTCACAATCGCAGCAGAAATAGAAAAACCAACTCCGATGATCAATTGGCATTTCTTATCAACGAAAGCTTTGATATTTGGAGCGAAATCGGCAGGGGTTGCGGCCGAAAGATATTCAGCAGTTGCAACTTTAGAAGCCTGAGCACCTTCCCAGGCACCTTGGTTGAATGAACGATCGTCTACGCCGCCAGTATCTAGGGCGAGACATAATTTGATTTTCTTTGCTTGTGCTGAAGGGGCAACTGCAACACCTGTAATAAGTGTTAGAGATGCGGCTACCGCAATAAGCTTTAATGACTTTTTCAAAGCGCCTCCTGGATTAACCCTTTTTTTAAGGGATTGATGTGAGCGATACCTTACTCTTTCGCATATTGCTTGCAAGTTTCACCGCCTCATGTTTCGGTAACAAAGTCTCAACTAACGGTTTAAAGTTAAATGGAATATCAACAAATAATGGGATTTATACTGCCCGGATGCGAGCGACCCGTCATTTCCAGCTGATTGCGCTTCTTGCAATCGCTGGCTGCATACGTGCTCCGATTACAAGTATCGGTCCTCAAATAACTGCGATTAGCAAAGGCCAAAATTTAGGGATAGTTCAATTCGGATTTCTTACAGCCATTCCGGTAATTTGCTTTGCAGTTGCGGCGCCACTTCCAAGTCTTCGAATCTTTCGCAGAATCAAGACCGAGCAACTTGTCGTTTTTGCACTCCTTGCCCTTGCGGCAGCCACAATCTTGAGAACACTTGGTTCTAACTCTTTACTCTTTGGATCAACAATTATCCTTGGTATCAGCATCGCGATTTTAAATATCGTTACACCTGCACTTGTCCGACGGGATTATCCAAAGAAGATAACCACCGTCATGCCGATTTATTCTGCAGTTCTCGCACTCATGGCATCACTCGGTGCTGGTCTCTCGATTCCAATCGCGTCTTACTTCGGAGACAATTGGAAAATTGGAATTTCAGTCTGGGCAATACCAGCGATATTGGTAGCACTCATTTGGATTCCACTGCTTCGAAAAGCGAAGCCAATGCCCGATACCCATGAGAATCATTTCAAAGAATTGTTTCGGTCGAAGAAGGCTTGGTTGGTCTCGATATATATGGGAGTTCAATCTGCGATTTTTTATACCCAAGTGGCATGGATGCCGAAGATATTGATTGACAAAGGTTATTCAGCTGCCGAGGCTGGCGCACTCTTTGGCCTCTCGACTCTCTGCGGTTTTGCTCTTACTCTAATTCTTCCTTTGGTTTTTAGCCGTGGCGAAGATTTGAAGCTAGCAATTCTCGCAACATCTGTTCCGGGAATCGTTGGTTTCTTGCTATTAAATCATCTTTCAAATAGCTGGACCATCCCGGCCTTGCTTTTGATTTCGACAACCCACGCAGCACTTCCGCTTGCACTTGGCTTAATTGCAATGAAGTCCCCCAGTGTTGGGGCAACAAGTCATCTTTCTTCGATGGCGCAGGGAATTGGTTATTGCATTGCAGCTATATTTCCAGTTCTGATTGGCTATACCTATGAAGCTTCAAATAGTTGGCTGATTGCAACCTATTTGATAGCTGCTCTCATTCTGGCGCAATCGATTATTGGCATTAAGGCCAACCGCTAAATGTCAGTGCTCCTCCTTAGTATTTTCAAATGGCAATCCGAATGACACCTAAAAATCAAGTCTCGTTGGCTGAGATCACATTTATAGTGTTGGATTTAGAAACTACAGGCGCCTCTCCTGCCAATGGTTGCGCCATAACTGAAATCGGGGCGATCGCAGTTCGTGGTGGCGAGCTTCTGGAAGAGTTCTCAACCTTTGTGAATCCGCAAGTTGCATTACCGGAATACATAATTAATTTAACCGGCATAACCGATGAAATGTTAGAGGGTGCCCCGCTTATCGACCAGGCCTTCCCTGAGTTCATCGAATTCATTAACCGCCATGAAGATGTTTATCTAGTTGCCCATAACGCACCATTTGATATCGGTTTCCTAAAAGCCGCAGCGCAGTCGCTTTCTCATAATTGGCCCAAATATGATGTTATCGATACCGTGAAACTGGCAAGGCGTGTGATCGATCGATCTGAAATTCAGAATTATAAACTTGGCACACTTTCTCAGTTTTTCGAAACCAAGGCGCTACCAAATCACAGAGCACTGGATGATGTGAAAACTACGGTTGAAGTTCTACATCGATTGATAGAGCGACTTGCAGGTTTTGAAGTTTTCAGCATCTCGGAACTGAAGAAATTTATGCGCTAACTTCAGCCTTATCCTTCAGCAACTTCGCCACTTTTGAGGCAAGAGTGAAAGGGTCGATGGGATGAAGAATCGCATCATCTGCCTTCGACCAGGC
>DDMR01000069.1:3389-3832 GCA_002340925.1 Actinobacteria bacterium UBA2541 | reverse complement strand
AATCCACCTTCAGGGACTGCTTCACCATCGAGAATAAAGAGATCGACGCTCTGCTTGGAATCTAGATAGAGCCGAAGAGCTGGACCAGTCGCGAATTCAACAATCCTGTGTTCTGGAAGATCGGCTGATACCCGACGACCAAGGGCGGTGATGATTGACGAACGGACGGATGAGTCATCGGAATAGAGGGCTATTCTGAGATTGGTCAGATTGGTCAGATTGGCCAGATTTTTCTCAGAAGACATGGTCAGAATTCTAGCCATCAAAGCGCCAGAAAAATCCCAGAAAAAGCTGAAAACAAGGGTGTGAATTGGTGATGAGATTCACCAGAAGTGAGTGCCGCCCTGGCCTATAAATATCTCATTTCCCTCACGAATCGGGAATAATCGCCCTATGACAACTGCCGTTCTGCCACCCCAGAAGATAAACCGTCCTAATCTGGT
>DDMR01000069.1:0-3013 GCA_002340925.1 Actinobacteria bacterium UBA2541 | reverse complement strand
TTGAATCAACTGAGCTATTAGCTATTCCTTTTGCTGCTGCGAATACAACAATCTTGGTTCTTTCATCCGTTACATGTCAGTTTGGTGTTTTCGCTGCTGAACGTTTCCAAGCAAAGCGAACTGGTTCGATCTTTCAATTTAGTAAGTGGGGAATGCGTGAATGGTTCGCGCTGACATTCTTAATGGGTGCCATCTTCATCGGTGGTCAAGTTTATGAGTATGCACACCTAGTCCAAGAGAACTTAACTCTCTCATCAAATGCTTATGGTTCGGTTTTCTACATGACAACTGGTTTCCATGGATTGCACGTAACTGGTGGCTTGCTTGCATTCTTGATCGTAATGATTCGAACCTTTCGCGCCCAAAGATTTGGACATAAGCAAGCGCAAACAGCAATTGTCGTCTCCTATTACTGGCACTTTGTTGACGTTGTTTGGATCGCGCTATTCGCAACGATTTATCTGATTAAGTAATGGACTAGGGTGAAATAACGAGAATGGAAAAAATGAATTCAGGAATCAAGAAGATCTCCAGATATCGCCGCCATCGCTTTGCTGGCCCAGCGCTTTTAATTGTTGCGCTGATAACTCTTGGAACTACCTTTCAAGTTGCCAGTGCGGTTCCTAGTTCAAGCCAGAAAGAGATTGCGCCAAAGTCAACTTTGATTGAAGAAGGTAAGCGAATATTCAACTTCGGATGTTCGACCTGTCACGGATTAAATCTTGAAGGTAGTGGGATTGCTCCATCTTTGATTGGTGTGGGTGGCGCATCTGTTGATTTCCAAGTGGGAACTGGCCGTATGCCAATGGCCGATATGAGCCAACAGGCTATGCGTAAAGAGCCGGTTTACACCGAAGAGGAAACCGCTGCACTTGCTGCATATGTTGCATCACTCGCTCCTGGCCCTGCTGTAATTAACGAAGCACAAATAACTTATGAGCGCGATGGAAATACTGCAGAGGGTGGCGAACTATTTCGAACCAACTGCGCAATGTGCCATAACTTTGCTGGACAAGGTGGCGCGCTTACTCAAGGAAAATACGCCCCAACTGTTATGGGAGTTGATGTTAAGCATATTTATGAAGCGATGATTACAGGTCCACAATCGATGCCAGTATTTAGCGATAAGACCATCACCCCCGAAGAGAAGTTGTCAATTATTAAATGGATTAAAGCTGCAGAGAATGAGCCGAACCTAGGCGGTGCATCGCTAGGTCGTGTTGGCCCAGTTACTGAAGGACTCTTAGTTTGGACACTTGGTCTTGGTTTACTAATTGGAATAGCCGTCTGGCTAACAGTGAAAGCGAAATAGGGTAGCGAAAAATGTCTAATGAGATTCAGAAGTTTCAAGACCCTGGCCTGCCTGAACATGTTCATCGCAAAACGGATGTAGATCCAAAGGCCGCAGACCGCGCAGAGCGCCAAGTATCAATTCTCTTTGTTCTATCTGCCTTATCTACCGCTTTAGCAATCTACGCATATGTTTTTATCAGTGATGAAATTTTCTTCTTCCTTCCAATAATGGGTGACACAAATGCCCACCAACTATTCCTCGGTCTTGGCATGGCTTTCTCTCTTTTATTTATCGGTCTTGGGTTAGTTCATTGGGCAAAAAATTTGATGCCCGATACTGAAGTTATTGCTGAGCGCCATGAATTTCGTTCTCCCGATGAAGATCGTGCAGATTTTGTAAGAACTGTTAAGGAACAAGCTGGTGCTGCAGGATTAGGGCGTCGCTCTCTAATCAAGAGGACTCTCGGATTAGCGCTCGGCGCCTCTGCCCTTACCCCAATTGTTTTACTTCGCGATTTAGGCCCGTTGCCAGGAAAAGAACTTGAGAAAACTTCCTGGAAAACTGGAACTCGTTTAGTTACAGATCCGGGCGATCGACCTATCCGTCCAGAAGATTTAGAAGTTGGTGCTGTCGCGCAGGTTCTTCCTGAGTTAGAACCTGGCAAGGTGCGCCACTTGTATGACATCGCAAAAGATGCGGTTCTACTTATCCGACTTCGCCCTTCGGAATTTCAATTAGATGCCGAGCGGCTCTCATGGACGTATGACGGAATCATTGCATTCTCAAAGATTTGCTCTCATATGGGATGCGCCGTTGCACTCTACGAACAACAGACAAAACATTTACTCTGTCCTTGCCACCAATCAACATTTGATGTGACGCGAGCAGCGAAGGTTATCTTCGGACCTTCCGCAAGGCCGCTGCCACAACTTGCGATAACCGTGGATAGCGATGGAAATCTAGTCGCACAAAGACCATTTAACGAACCTGTCGGACCTAGCTTTTGGGAGCGCTCATCATGAAAAAAGCAGAACGTATTGGCGGCAATGTTGCGAGCTATGTAGATGATCGCACAGGTGCTGCGAAGTGGCTTCGCAAGAATTTAACCAAGGTCTTCCCAGATCATTGGTCCTTCATGCTCGGCGAGATTGTTCTCTATTCTTTTGTGATCTTGCTTCTTTCAGGAACATTCTTAACTTTCTGGTTCGATCCCTCCCAGCGCGAAGTAGTCTATGAAGGAAGTTACGAGCCGCTTCAAGATATAAAGATGTCAGCAGCATACGCATCCGCGCTTCACATCTCCTTTGATGTTCGCGGTGGTCTGTTAATGCGCCAGATACACCACTGGTCTGCGCTCCTATTCATGGCTGGAATGATTGCCCACTTGATGCGCGTCTTCTTTACAGGTGCTTTCCGCAAGCCTCGTGAAGCTAATTGGCTAATCGGTGTTGGCCTGGTGACACTTGGAATTGTAGAAGGATTCCTTGGCTACTCACTTCCAGATGATTTGCTATCGGGAACTGGTGTTCGCATCGCTGAAGCAATTATTCAAGCAATTCCTGTTGTTGGTTCCTACTTAGCCTTCTTCGTCTTTGGTGGTGCCTTCCCTGGTGAAGCCTTTATTCCTCGAATCTATACGGTGCATGTGCTCTTACTGCCCGCAGCGTTCTTAGCACTAATAACAATCCACTTGATGTTGGTTTGGTACCAGAAGCACAC
>DDMR01000046.1:1477-18419 GCA_002340925.1 Actinobacteria bacterium UBA2541 | reverse complement strand
TGCAACCCATTGGCCTTCAATCAAGGCAACGCGAACGCCACCGATTGGACCAGAGAACGGCAGACCAGCAAGTTGTGTTGACATTGATGCTGCATTAATTGCAAGCACGTCATACATATGATCAGGGTTAAGTGCCATAACAGTTACGACAACTTGAACTTCATTGCGAAGTCCCTTTACGAATGATGGACGAAGTGGACGGTCAATTAAACGACAGGTAAGAATTGCATCTTCTGACGGACGACCTTCGCGACGGAAGAAAGATCCTGGAATCTTTCCTGCGGCATACATACGTTCTTCAACATCCACAGTTAGTGGGAAGAAATCGAATTGATCCTTTGGCTGCTTTCCAGCAGTTGTTGCAGAGAGCAACATTGAATCATCATCTAAATAAACAAGCGCAGTTCCTGACGCTTGACGTGCTAGGCGGCCGGTTTCAAACCGGATTTCGCGCTTTCCATATTTGCCGTTATCAATTACTGCAACGGCGGTCTTAACATCTTGACCTTCCATAGGTCGACTCCATTTCTAATGAACACGCATCAGTAACGGATCTTCGATGGAAGCCCACGGGATTAAATTAAAGAATTTAGGCCCGGAAGCCACAACCGAGGACCGATTCACTGATGAGTGAGTTTTGCTAATTTAGCGACGAATACCGAGTTTTTCGATAATCGCTCTGTAACGTGTTACATCGGTCTTTGCAAGATATTGCAAAATACGACGACGCTTACCGACCATAAGAATCAGACCACGACGGTTGTGGTGATCGTTCTTATTTACCTTTAGGTGCTCGGTGAGTTCTTCAATTCGCTTTGATAGCAATGCGACCTGTGCTTCAGGGCTTCCTGTGTCAGTAGCGGAAGCGCCGTATTTTGTAATGATTTCTTTTTTAACTGATGGTTGTAACGCCATTTGGTGCTCCCTTTACTTTCACGAGGGCCTCGGTGTTATTCACGAAGGCTCGATTGCTCGCTTGTTGTAGGGCAAGGCTACCAGCGCCATTTACTATGGAGAAATCGAGTGCTAATCGAGTGCTATTGATCGAGATTTATGCGGGTAAATCCAGTTAATTCTGCCGCCCGGTCGCAGTCCACCTTCATTTGAACTAGTAAGGAATCTAGCGAATCAAATTTCAGGGTATCGCGCAATCTTTCAGTAAATTCTACTTTTGCAATTTTGTCATATAGCTCTAAGCCAACTTGATCAAGTGCGTATGCCTCGACTTGGCGACCACGGACTCCGGGGAAAGTTGGATTTGTTCCGATTGAAATTGCTGCGGCCCATCGAATGTTTTCAACTGTTAACCATCCAGCATAAACTCCATCTGCGGGAATACATGCAAGATCATCAAGTCCGATGTTTGCTGTTGGATAACCAATTGTTCGGCCACGCTTTTCGCCATGGACAACCGGGCCAACTAAATAATGATTTCTGGTCAATAATTCTTTTGCTCGAGCAACTTCACCGTCGAATATCAAACCACGAATACGGGTAGAAGAAATTGGGTTTCCTCTATTTTCCGAGAGCTGAACTATTGAGGTTTCAAAGCCTTTTGCGACTGTTTGCAGATACTGCGCGGTGCCCTGAGCGCCACGACCAAAAGTAAAATTCTCACCAACAATCACATGAGTTGCGCTCAGTTGCTTCACAAGAATCTCATCAATAAATTCATCAGCGGTCTTTGCGGCAAAATCTTTAGTGAATTCAATTACGACCACTTCTTCCGCACCATGTGCTTTTAACGCAGCGATTCGATCATCGAGTGGAAGCAATTGCATTGGCGTGCGCTCTGGCGCAAAAATAACAGTCGGGTGTGGATAAAAGGTAAGGACAATTACTTTCCCATATTTTTTTGCACTCTTAAGCAGCTCTTGATGACCAGCGTGCACGCCATCAAAGATGCCGATGGCTACGCAATTGCCTTGGTTGCTCATGTTGCTATTCTTTCACAGCAACTAGGGTCGGCGTCGCAACAGTTTTACCAGATTGTTCTTTATCCAATAACAGAGCAACGAATTCGCCCGCTTGATCAAGAGCAGCGACTGCTCCGATTTGATTGCTAGCAGCAATTGCTCGGCCAAATGAAATTTCATTTGCCTCGGGTAGGTCGATCGTGCGAACTGGCAATATTCGCGAAATTGCAGATGCTACAGAAATTGGTTTGGCATCTTTCAACTCACTGCACTCTGAAATATCGAATGGTGAAACCAAGGTGCGATTTAGCGAAGTTAAATGGCCACCGACTTGCAAGGATTCGCCGAGATCACGGGCGATTGCCCGAATATAAGTTCCGGCGCTACATGAAACAGTTATTGCCACATCCATAAACGCTTCGACCTTATTAATTGATCGGAGTTCAATATTCATAATTTCTACATCTCGGGCTGGAAGATCAACTACTTCCCCATCTCTTACTCTCTGATGTGCACGCTTTCCATCAATCTTTATCGCCGATACCGAACTAGGCTTCTGCTGAATCTTTCCAACAAAGTTTGCCATTGCGCTTTTTATTTGGGTTTCACTTAGATTTGAAGCATCAGTTGTTGCTAAAACTTCGCCTTCGCGGTCATCTGTATGTGTGCTCTGCCCTAATCTGATTGTTGCCTCATATCTCTTTGTACCATCAACAACATATTGAAGAAGTCTGGTCGCTGAACCAATACCAAGAACTAAAACACCCGTAGCCATTGGATCAAGAGTCCCGGCATGGCCAACTTTTTTTGTTCCGAATTGCTTGCGGGCTTGGGCGACTACATCGTGGCTGGTTAAACCTGGCGCTTTATTTATAAGAGCAAAGCCATGCATTTAATTAGGCTTCGGTGTGCTTATAAGGATCGGGATCGCCCGCAGGTTTTGCGCCTTCGCGAGCCTTTGCTAATTCAGCATCTTTCCTTGCAACTTCAAAGAGCAAATCATTCATCGCACTGGCACTCTCTTGCAATCCATCTTGAAAGAACTCAAGTGAAGGCGTAATTCGAAGTCCAAGAGTTCGTCCCACTTCAGTGCGCAACATTCCACGCGCCGAATTCAAAGCAATTGCAGTTGCACTTCGAGCAGCTTCATCACCAAGCACTGTGTAGAAAATAGATGCCTGCTGTAAGTCACCAGTAACTCGAACATCGGTAAGAGTAATGAAGCCAAGTCGCGGATCTTTTACCCGCGACTCAAGAGCATCAGCAACAATCTCTTTAATTCGGTCAGCGACCTTTAACGCACGATTCGAGGCCATTTGTTATGCGCGCTTCTTCTCACGCAACTCGTAGGTCTGAATGATGTCGCCAACTTGAATATCCTTGAAGGATCCGAGTCCGATACCGCACTCGTAACCATCCTTAACTTCAGTTGCATCATCCTTAAAGCGACGTAACGAGTCGACAGTCAGGCCTTCACCAACTAGAACACCGTTGCGTAAAGTTCTGGCATTTGCATTTCGCTTAATGGTTCCATCTTGAACCAAGCAGCCAGAGATATTTCCAAACTTACTTGATTTGAAGATATCGCGAACTTCAGCGTTTCCAAGAACTACTTCTTCAAACTCTGGCTTTAGCAAGCCCTTGAGCGAAGCCTCTATCTCTTCGATTGCGTTGTAGATAACTGTGTAGAAACGAATTTCAACGCCTTCAACTTCAGCGAAGATTGCAGTCTGTGGTTCAGGCTTAACGTTAAATCCGATAATTACTGCAGTTGATGCAGAAGCAAGAGTTACATCGCCCTTAGTAATTGCACCTACACCGCGGTGTATAACACGGAGATCAACATCGCTGCCAACATCGAGCTGTAGCAATGCATCTTCCAAGGCTTCAACCGAACCAGAAACGTCACCCTTAAGAATGAGATTAAGTGTGCTGATCTTGGATTGCTCCATAAAGTCTTCAAGTGAAACTTTCTTGCGAGTCTTTGCCAGCAACGCATTTCGCATTGCAAGTTGACGCTTCTCGGCAATCTGACGAGCAGTTCGATCATCTTCAGCAACAATGAATGTGTCACCTGCGCCTGGAACCGATGTGAAGCCGAGAACTTGAACTGGACGTGATGGACCAGCTTCAATTACCGCATCACCATTTTCATCAAGCATTGCACGAACGCGACCAAAGGCACCGCCAGCAACAATTGAATCTCCAACATGAAGAGTTCCACGTTGGACAAGAACCGTCGCAACTGGGCCACGACCCTTATCGAGATTAGCTTCGATTGCAACACCCCGAGCAACATCATCTGCGATTGCGCGCAGATCAATTGCGGCATCTGCAGTAAGAAGAATTGCATCAATTAGTTCATCGATACCAGCACCTGACTTTGCAGATACGTTAATGAACATAGTTGTTCCGCCATATTCCTCTGCAATCAAGTTGTATTCAGTCAATTGTTGGCGAATCTTGTCTGGGTTTGCACCCTCTTTATCAACTTTGTTCACCGCGACAACAATTGGAACATCTGCTGCTTGGGCATGGTTTAGCGCTTCAATTGTTTGTGGCATAACGCCATCATCTGCAGCAACAACCAGCACGGCAATATCTGTTACCTTCGCACCGCGTGCACGCATTGCAGTGAAAGCTTCGTGCCCTGGGGTATCGATAAATGTGATTGCGCGGTTCTGTCCATCATGATCATGATGAATTTGATATGCACCAATATGCTGAGTAATTCCGCCTGCTTCACCGCGACCAACTTCGGTCTTGCGGATTGCATCTAGCAAACTTGTCTTACCGTGATCTACGTGGCCCATCACCGTAACGATTGGCGAGCGCACTACAAGATCTGCATCATCGATATCAGCAAGCTCTTGATCAAGATTGATATCGAATTGTTCGAGCAATTCGCGATCTTCATCTTCTGGGCTGACTACTTGAATTTGATATCCAAGTTCGGCGCCAAGAAGCATGAAAGTATCTTCATCAACAGATTGTGTTGCAGTAACCATTTCACCTAAGTGGAATAGCGCTGAAACTAGCGCGGCTGGATCGCCACCGATTTTCTCGGCAAAGTCCATAAGAGTTGCACCGCGACGTAGGCGAATTGTTGTCTTGCCATCACCGTGTGGAATAACTGCGCCACCAAGTGATGGTGCCGCCATATTGTCGAACTCTTCACGCAAAGCTTTCTTGCTCTTATGCGCCTTGCGAGATTTACCGCCCTGCTTTCCAAATGCACCAGCAGTTCCGCCACGTTGATGACGTCCACCACCTTTACCGCCTGCTCCACCAAATGTTGTTGGTGCACCACCGGCATTTGCATTAGGTGTGCGATATGGCGAATTTGAATTTGGTGCACCTGTTGTTGGTGATCCTGGACGTGACGCAGAAGTTGGTGCGCCTGTTGTTGGCCTAGCTTGTTGTGGACGTGCTGCAAAACCTGGACGAACAGAACCTGGACGTGGTCCTGACATTGGTGGGCGTTCACCTGGACGAAGTTGGCGTTGTGCAGGTGGGCGTGGCATTGCACTGCCACCGGAACCACTACTAGAACCAAATGGATTATTGCCGGCACGAGGTGGACGTGGCATTACTGAAGGATTTGATGCAACTGGTGCTGCAGGTGCAGCTGGAATCTCAGGTGCAACAGGTTTTTCACTCTTTGCTTTAGTTAATTGTTCGCGAGTTGATTCTGGAAGCGATGCGAGTGCTGCTTCGATTTCTTCTGGGGTTGGTTCTGCCGACTTCTTTGCGGCGGTTTTCTTTGCGGCGGTTTTCTTTGCCACCTTCGGAGCAGGAGTTGCTGCTTTTAGATCTGGAAACTTATCCATCAACTTGCGCACTACAGGTGCCTCAACAGTTGATGATGCAGAACTAACGAACTCGCCGACTTCTTGTAACTTAGCGAGGAGCTCTTTGCTCTCTAAACCTAAATCTTTTGCTAATTCGTAAACGCGGACCTTTGCCACAGTTGCCTTCCTGTCTTGGCCCCACGTCTTAATTGGAGCCTAAATTAACGCCTTAATCATGAGCGCGCGGTGCTCATGGTTACTTGATTTCCCAATTTGGGTCTGTCTTACCTGACATAGCTTTCGCTCCTTATATTCGTAAAACTAGTTATTTAAAAACTTCTCCAACGGTTCCATCGAAAGACTTTCATCTGTCCGAAAGGCCCGTTGAAATGATCTGCGCTCCTTCGCTAAATCGAAACAGTTTCGATGTAGCCAAGCACCGCGACCAAATTTGCGTTGATCTTCGTCAGGCAGAACCTGATTTCCGACCCGAACTACCCGAAGTAGTTCACTGTAGTTTTCTCGCTTGCGACAAGCTATGCAGCTCCGAATCGGAATCGGCATCTCTTATCCCTCGCATTTTTAAACTATCAGGGGCAAACCTTACCCGCGATATTGGGATGTTCACAATCTATGCGGGAAAATCACCCGCATCCTCGGGCTCATCGCTGGAAATCGGCTTTGGCTTTTCGATTCGCACAACTGGATTATCTGGATGTACATCGATTCGCCAGCCAGTTAGTCGAGCCGCAAGCCGAGCGTTCTGGCCATCTTTTCCGATTGCTAGTGAGAGTTGATAATCGGGAACAATAACTTTTGCAGATTTACTTTCAAGATCAACAACCTCACAACTTGTTACCTTTGCTGGGGCCAGTGCATTTGCAACATAGACCGCAGGATTTTCAGAGTAATCGACGATATCTATTTTCTCACCATTTAATTCATCCATTACCGCTTTGGCTCGGGCGCCAACTGGGCCAATTAGCGCACCTTTGGGACTTACACCAGCGCGATGTGATCTGACTGAAACTTTGCTTCGATAACCAGCTTCGCGCGATACGCCAACAATTTCAACAATCCGATCTTTTAATTCTGGAACTTCTAAAGTGAAGAGCGCCTTTACCAAGAGCGGATGGGTTCTAGAGAGCGTTACTTCTGGACCCTTCAAACCCTGCTTCACATCCACAACAAAACACTTGATGCGTTGGCCATGAACATAAGTTTCGGTTGGGACTTGTTCGTTAGGTGGAATTTTTCCTTCTACTCTTCCCAAGTCAACATAAACCAGAGTCGAATCGCGCCCTTGTTGGATTACCCCTGAAAGAACATCACCAACACTAGCTGAGAACTCTTCAACCACATCTGCATCTTTTGCCGCACGCATCCGTTGTTTAATCTCTTTGCGGGTAATTGATTGGATTACTTGTTCAAAACCTTCTGGCATATGCGTAATGGTTTCAGTATAGATTCCCTCTTCATCAAATTGCGGAACATGAATCAAAATCTCGCCATCAACTCGGTTCAATACCGCGCGGCCTTGAGGCTTTGCATCTTCAAGTGCCAAGTAAGTTTCGGTCACCGCATTTTCAATCGCGCTAATCATTTTTTCTAGCGGAATCTCTTTCTCAATTGTTAGCGCAATTAGCGCAGCAACATCTACGCTCATTTGAATTCAATCTCTAAAACTGCACGCTTGATATCTTCGAAGGAAACCTTCTGATCTCCCACAAAAACAGTTGTCTCAGTGGCTTCTCCAATTCGACCTTGGATATCTTGACCGCTGATCATTGTGATTTTTACTAAGCGATCGAAATTCTTGCGCCAATGCCGTGGCTTTGTTAGCGGGCGATCGATGCCAGGAGACGTAACTTCTAGGGTGAAAGCGCTATCGCCAAGTTCTTCCAGAGCCTCGATGATCTCAGAAATTTCTTTTGTGACTGCAGTTATTTGATCTAAATTTAAGTGGGAGTCGCTGTCGACAATAACTGTAAGGATTTTTACCTTGCCGGCACTCGTGATTGTTAGCTCTTCTAAGTAATTTCCAGACGCTTCAATAATCGGCCTGATAGCGGCGCTGATGTCCTCGTTCAATGGCATATCCAAAAGCCTTTCTCAATATTAAGTTCTAGTTAGCGAGCCAATCATAACCCACTTTTGCAATCAGAATTGTCGTCACTACTAAAAACACTTTTCGCACCAATGGAGAACCACCGCGGATGGCAAGTCTCGATCCAATTATTGCGCCACATACATTTGCGATAGCTAGTGCCAGACCTAACTTCCACCAGATGTGACCAGTCAGTTGGAAGGAGATTATGGCGCCAAGATTGGTGGCAATATTTATGAACTTTGCGGTGGCTGATGCTTTAAGAAATCCATATCCGACAAGTCCAACAAGTAGAAATATCAGGAATGTTCCAGTTCCTGGCCCAAAGATGCCATCGTAGAAACCAATGGTTAAGCCCATAACAAAAACTATTTGATGGCGCTGGCGCTGCGTAAATTTAAGTTTCTCACTAATTCCAAGCTCTGGCTTACGCCAGGTATAGATTGCTACCAAGATCAGCAGAAAAATAATTAGCGGTCGAAAAACTGGTGTAGGAAAAGAGCTAGCAAGCCTGGCTCCCAGTGCCGAGCCGATAAATGCTGGCACCGCCATATAAGAGGTTAATTTCAAATCTGGTTTTACAGTTCTAAAGTAATTTGCAGCCGCAGTGGTTGTTCCAAAGATAGAAATAACTTTATTTGTTCCAAGAATCGTAGGAATTGGCTTCTCGGCAATTCCGATTAGAAGGGCTGGTAATTGGATTAAACCGCCACCACCCGCGACTGCATCTACGAAGCCAGCAAAACTAGCAGCAAAAACTAGAAATACTATGGTTTCTATTCCCATTTAATTATGAATTAAGGACCCTTGAAGTTATTTCAGTAACTGCTTTCAATAATTCAATCTCCGTCTTTTCACCAGTCCGCCGAACTCGGAATTCAACTTTCCCTTCAGAAAGCGCTTTGCCAACAATTACAATAAATGGAATTCCGATTAATTCTGCATCTTTGAATTTAACTCCAGCGCTTGCATCTGGGCGATCATCAAACATTACCCGCAAGCCCTTCTCCTCTAAATCTTCGGCCAGAGTTAGGGCAGCCTTAAATACTTCAGCTTCTTTGCCGGTGGCGACAATATGAATATCTGCTGGTGCGATTTCGCGCGGCCAATTCAAGCCAATCTCATCATGTGTCTGTTCTGCAATTGCAGCGACCGCGCGCGATACACCAATTCCGTAAGAACCCATTGTGACAACTTGGGATTTACCGTTCTGATCTAAAACAGTTAGATCAAGTGCCTGGGCATATTTGCGACCCAATTGGAAGATATGACCAATTTCAATTGCTCGGTCAATTACAACGGGAGTTTCACACTTTGGGCAGAGATCTCCAGCGCGAACTTCTGCCGCCTCTAAATACTTTTCGACTTTGAAATCACGCTCGTTTGTTACAAAGCGAGCATGTGTATCCTTTTTATTTGCACCAGTAATCCAATGGGATCCCGGTGTGATTCTTGGATCGGCATAAAGAGTTACGCCAAGTTTATTTGCATCTTGGGGTCCGACATATCCTTTGACTAGCCCTGGAAACTTTGCAAAGTCGGCATCTTCAAACAATCGCAGTTCTTGCACTCCTGGCAGATTTGCTTGCAGCCTCTTCAAATCAACTTCACGATCTCCTGGAACCAGAACTGAGATTACTTTTTCATCCGCCATCAGCAGAACATTCTTGAGAGTGTCTGAAGCCTTATGTCCCGAACCAAATTTTGTATTCAAAAGGTCTACCAATGAATCAATTGTTGGAGTATTAGGGGAATCAAACTCTTCGATTGCGGCTGGCACACTTCCCGAATAAGCAGGAACTTTAGTGACCATAGCTTCAACATTTGCAGCGTAACCACATTTGTTACAGAGAACATAGGTATCTTCGCCAGTTGCACAAGGTGCTAAGAATTCTTCAGAGCCTGAGCCACCCATTGCACCTGATACCGCAGATACGATGTTGTATTTAAGTCCGAGGCGATCAAATGTCTTGATGTAAGCGCCGCGATGCTTATTGTAAGATGCAATTAACCCTTCATCGTCAATATCAAAGGAATACGAGTCCTTCATGACAAATTCTCGGCCCCGAATAATTCCACTTCTTGGTCTGGTTTCATCACGGAATTTAGTTTGGATTTGATAAATTGAGAGCGGTAAATCTTTGTAAGAGGAATACTCGCCCTTCACCATCAAGGTAAACATCTCTTCGTGTGTTGGCCCTAAGAGATAATCGTTTCCTCTACGGTCCTGCAACCTAAATAAATCAGATCCATATTCATCCCAACGATTTGTTTTCTCATATGGTTCGCGAGGTAAAAGCGCTGGGAAATGGACTTCTTGAAATCCCGCAGCATCCATCTCTTCGCGAATTACGCGCTCAATATTTCGATAAGTTAAATAGCCAAGTGGTAACCAGGAGTAGACACCGGCTGCGATTCGACGAACATATCCCGCACGAACCAATAATCGATGGCTTGCTACTTCAGCATCTGCTGGATCATCACGAAGCGTGCGCAGAAGCAGGGTAGACATTTTCAGCATGGGCGTACCCTACCGAACTTACTTAGCAGTTACGGTTGGTGCTCCGCTTTCAACACCAGCAGCTTCCATTTCTTCGGCTAATCGCATTGCTTCCTCGATGAGAGTTTCAACAATTTGGCTCTCGGGAACAGTTTTAATTACTTGGCCCTTCACAAATATCTGGCCCTTGCCATTTCCGGATGCGACCCCAAGATCAGCTTCTCGTGCTTCACCTGGCCCGTTAACAACGCAACCCATGACCGCGACGCGAAGTGGAACTGTCATTCCTTGTAACCCTGCTTGAACTTTTTCAGCCAAGGTATAAACATCAACTTGGGCGCGACCACAAGATGGACAAGAAACAATCTCTAACTTACGTTGGCGAAGATTTAGTGATTCAAGAATTGAGATTCCAACCTTTACTTCTTCAACAGGTGGCGCAGAGAGCGATACTCGAATCGTGTCGCCGATTCCTTCAGCTAATAAAATTCCAAATGCAGTCGCAGATTTAATCGTCCCCTGGAAGATTGGTCCAGCCTCAGTAACACCAAGGTGCAATGGATAATCACATTTGCTTGCAAGTAATCGGTAGGCCTGAACCATTGTTACGGGATCGTGATGTTTGACTGAGATTTTAATATCGCTAAATCCATGCTCTTCAAAGAGCGATGCTTCCCAGAGCGCTGATTCGGCAAGAGCTTCCGGAGTTGCCTTTCCATATTTGGCAAGAAGTCTTGGATCAAGTGAGCCAGCATTTACGCCAATTCGAATTGGGATGCCTGCATCTCCCGCAGCTTTAGCAACCTCTTTAACCTTGTCATCGAACTGCTTAATATTTCCGGGATTTACTCGGACTGCAGCGCAACCAGCATCGATGGCTGCGAAGATATATTTTGGCTGAAAGTGAATATCTGCGATTACTGGAATCTGTGACTTCTTTGCAATCTGCGAGAGTGCATCGGCATCATCTTGACTAGGCACTGCAACTCGAACAATTTGGCAACCAGATGCAGTTAATTCTGCGATCTGTTGCAGAGTTGCATTCACATCCGAAGTAAGAGTTGTGCACATTGATTGCACACTTACTGGGGCATCGCCGCCAACTAGAACACTTCCAACATTAAGCTGCTTACTCTTGCGACGAGGCGCCAGCGTCGGTGGAGGTGTGCTTGGCATTCCGAGATTTACCATGGTTACATCCTAGATTATTGATAGATCTTTATTGGATTGAAAATATCAGCTGTTAGCAGAAGTAGTGATAGCACCGCTAAAAGTGCAAATACTGCGAGGGTGATCGGGAGTAATTTCTCAACATCAATGGCGGGTGGTGGGCTGAGCTTCCGCCTTTTTGCATTAAATCTCCGGACGCCATCAATTATTGCAACTGCCATGTGACCGCCATCGAGCGGTAACAAAGGAAGGAGATTGAAAACACCTACGAAGATATTAAGGCTGGCGATAATTATTAAGAAGGTTGCAACCTTTTCCCGCGATTCCAACGATGGCTCACTAGCAGTCTGGGCACTAACACGAGCAACACCGACTACCCCAACTAGCCCTTGAGGATCGCGCTCTTCATTGCCGAAAGTTTGGCGGAAGAGTGCCGGAATTTTCGTTGGGAGTGCGAATAGCGAGGTAACGCTGTTCTGCAATAAATCTCCAGTTATCCGAACGCTAGTTGAGACCGCCTTTATTGGGCTCTCTTTCTTGGTTCCCAACTCATTAATGATTCCTAAATAGCCAATCTCTCTTCCATTAAGAGTGCGAGCAGCGGGTGTGACTGGAATCAATAACCGTTCGCCATTGCGATTGACTGCAATAATCACCTCTTTGCGAGCCGACTCACGGATTATTTCTGTGTAGTCAGCCCAATTATCGGATTCCTTACCATTGATTGAGATGACTTCATCGCCCGCCATAAAGCCTGCAGCCTTAGCTGGGGTTGGTATTGAGGTTGCGGTGCAATTTGAATCAAAAGTACCGGTTGAAGAATTTGATACGCATGGGACCACTTGATCAATAGTTTTTGTTACTGCTGTTACACCAACACCTGAAAATAGAATTACTAATATTAAAAAGCCCAAGACGAAGTGTAGGAATGAACCGGCCCCGAGAACGATTAGCCTTTTTGGAACTGAGGCTAGATAGAACGCTCGATGCTTATCAGCTTCTGGCAACTCTTCATTTACTGACATTCCTGAAATTCGACAGTAACCACCGGCAGGGATTGCCTTGATGCCAAATTCGGTTTCGCCTCGTTGGAATGACCAGATTCTGCTTCCAAAACCGAGAAAGAATTCAGTTACCCGCATACCGAATTTTTTTGCAGTCAAATAATGTCCAGCTTCATGAATCATAACCGAAAAGAGAAGTGCAACTACAAAGGCTAATACCCCGAGAATACCTAGACCTGGAAAATTCACTTGCGCTCCTGAACTAATTGATTGGCTAGAACTCTTGCATCATCCTCGATGGCACTGACATCAGAGAGCGATCCTATTGATATAGGTGAGTTCCCGCCCAATTTTTGAACTGTAGCGTCGACCACATCAACTATTTTTACAAATGGAATAGCCCCATTGATAAATGCTTCTACTGCAACTTCATTCGCTGCATTAAAGATTGCTGGTAATCCGCCGCCAAGTTCGCCGCACCTACGTGCAAGATCAACTGCTGGGAACTTCGCGCTATCGATTGGCATGAATTCCCAATTCTGCTTTGTGCTCCAATCAATTGGCGCAGTTGCCTTTGGAACTCTGTTAGCACCAGAAATCGCGTATGCAATCGGTCCCTTCATATTTGGTGGACTTGCCTGTGCAATTGTTGAGCCATCAATAAATTCAACCATTGAATGAACTACAGATTGTGGGTGAATTACGGCAGATATCTTTGAGTATGGAAGATCAAAGAGATAGTGCGCTTCGATAATTTCTAGCCCTTTATTCATCAGAGTTGCTGAGTTGATTGTTACAACTGGACCCATAGACCAGGTCGGATGATTCAGCGCATCAGCAACTGAAATATCTGATAAGTCATTGTGATCTCTAAATGGACCACCGCTAGCTGTCAAAATAACTTGCTTAACCTCGGAGGCTTTTCCGCTTAGGAAACATTGATACAAAGCGGAGTGTTCGGAGTCGACCGGAATTATTTGATCTCGCCCGAAGGCCATTACTAAATCGCCACCAGCAACAAGTGACTCTTTATTTGCGAGCGCAACTTTATTTCCCACTGAGAGTGCGGCAAGAGTTGGACCAAGCCCAATAGATCCAGAGATACCATTCAAAACAATGTCACAAGCTATGGCTGCAATTTCGGATGAACTCTTAGCACCATCGATTACTTCGACCTTGTTTTTCCCAGTAAACATCCGAGTAAAGGTTTCACGATCACCCGTGGTTCCGACAACTGGAACTGAGAAGCGTTTTGCCTGCTCTGCTAACAGTTGTAAGTTAGAAGATCCGGCAGCCAGCGCTACGACTCGAAATTTATCTGGATTGGCTTCAACTATTTCAAGTGCCTGGACCCCAATAGATCCAGTTGAGCCAAGAATTACTAAGTCGATTTGGTTGGGCACTTCCCCATTCTCCTATATCGGAAGTGAAAATGAGTAAAACGTTTGCCTCAGATAGACTGCGTCCATGACTACCGGCCCAAATATTCCGCAAGAACGTCGCCTGATAACAGCAATCCCGGGACCAAAATCACAGGAGATTATCAAAAGGCGCAATGAAGCAGTATCGGCATCACTTGGAATGGCGATTCCAGTTGTCGTTGAAAAAGCTGGTGGCGGAGTAATTGTTGATGTCGACGGCAATTCAATTATTGATATGGGTGCTGGAATCGCTGTTGTAAATGTTGGAAATAGCGCAGATCGAGTAGTTCAAAATGTTATTAACCAAGTCAAAGCCTTTACTCACACATGTTTCATGATTGCGCCTTACCTTGGGTATATCGAAGTCTGCGAAGCACTTAATAGATTGACGCCAGGAACACATAAGAAGAAATCAGTTCTATTAAATTCCGGTGCTGAGGCTGTTGAAAATGCAATCAAAATTGCTCGCGCATATACCAAGCGCCAAGCTGTGGTCGTATTCGAACATGGATATCACGGCCGTACAAATTTAACGATGGCAATGACTGCAAAGAGCATGCCTTACAAAGAGGGCTTTGGGCCATTTGCTAGTGAGATTTATCGGATGCCAATGGCTTATCCATTTAGATTTAATGGCGATGCCGCTAATTGCGCTGCTCAGACTCTCGAAGAAGTTACTCATAAAATCGAGAAGGAAATTGGCGCCAAGAATGTTGCAGCGATTGTTATTGAACCAATTCAAGGCGAAGGCGGATTCATTGTTCCACCGAAGGGGTTCCTTCCTGGGCTAGCTAACTTTGCCAAGGAAAATGGCATCGTCTTTGTTGCAGATGAAGTCCAAACTGGTTTTGGTCGTACCGGAAAGATGTTTGCTGTTGAACATGAGAACGTTGATGCCGATCTGATTACGACCGCTAAGGGAATTGCGGGCGGCTTCCCACTCGCCGGCGTAACTGGTCGAGCAGAAATCCTAGATTCAGTTCATGCCAGCGGACTCGGTGGAACCTTTGGCGGAAACCCAGTCGCATGTGCTGCAGCACTAGGTGCGATTGCAACTATTGAAGAAGAAAAATTAGTTAATCGCGCAAATGTAATTGGCAAAATTATGGTTGATGCCTTACAGAATATGGCAAAGAAGTATCCAGTAATCGGTGAAGTTCGTGGAGCCGGAGCGATGCAGGCAATTGAATTAGTCAAACCTGGGACCACCGAACCGAATAGCGAAGTTATGAGTGCGGTAATTAAATATTGCCAGCAGAAAGGTGTATTGATTCTTAGCGCCGGAACTTACTCAAATGTTATTCGCTTGCTGCCGCCGCTGGTTATGCCAGAGCACTTACTGATTGAAGCGCTTGGAATTATTGATGAGGCATTCGCTTCACTTTAATTTAAGAATCAAAGCCAAGCCCGAAGAAATCTAGGAACTTAAGCCATAAGTTGCGCTTACCCTGATTTTGATCTGATTTGTTTAGCGACCACTGGGTTAAGCGAATAAAGATAAATTTAAATGGCTCTGGTGGGAATGGAATAGGTTTCTTGCGAACCATACTTAATCTTGTGCGCTCGTTATCTTCGCCATCCAAAAGATCCAACATAACTTGGGCCCCAAATCGTGATGAGCCAACACCAAGTCCGGTATATCCCATTACATATGCAACTTTTCCACGATAAGCCTTGCCCCAGAATTGGGTGAATCGAGAGCAGGTATCAATTGCACCACCCCAACCATGAGTGAATTTAATTTCCTTTAACTGTGGGAAGGTTTCTAGAAAAGCTTGAGCTAAATGAGCATAAGTTTCGGCGCTAGTTTCATATTCGTGTCTTACTTTTCCACGGAAGTTATAGATGGCGTCATATCCGCCCCACAAAATTTCGTTATCTTTTGTTAATCGGTAATAGTGGAATTGATTTCCGGCCTCAGATAAACCTTCACGATTCTTCCAGCCAATTGAATCCATCTGTTCTGGCGTAAGTGGTTCGGTGACTAACTGGAAGTCATATACCGGAACAACATACTTCTTAGCACGTCTTAAAAGTGAGCGATAAATATTTGTCGCAAGCGCAACTTTTTTAGCATGAACCTCACCATAAGGTGTGTGAACAATGATTCCGTTACTGGTTCGTTCCAGCCAGAGCGCACTGGTGTTCTCGTAGATTACAACGCCGCTCTTGATACATGCTTGCTCGAGACCCCAGACCAATCTTGCTGGATCGATTAGCGCAGTGCCATCGGGATCCCATAAACCACCAACAGAAATTGGTGAATTTACTCGGGCCTGCATCTCCTCTTTACTTAAGATTTGAACGCTATCGCCGTATGAGTTTCGTAGCTCAGCAATTTCAATTAGATCATTTAGCTGCCACTCTTCATTTGCAACGCTAATTTCACCAGTTAATTCAAAACCGCAATCAATGTTGTATTTCTTGATTGTGGCCTCAATGGCCTCCAGGTTTTCGCGACCTAGCCTTTCAATGATCGCCATCTCATCTTTAAAGCGACTATAGCCATTCATAAATCCATGAGTTAATGAGTAACTGCAGAAACCACCATTGCGACCAGATGCTCCGGCGCCAGTTTCTAACTGTTCAATAATGATTACATTGCGCTCGGGATTTTTCTCTTTAGCAAGGAGCGCAGTCCATAGGCCGGTATAACCAGCTCCGACAATGCAGAGATCTGTTGTTATTTCACCGATGAGTGTTGGATGCGCTTCAGGTTCTAAAGGGTCAGCGTCAAGCCAATACAACTGTGGTTGCATATGCGAGAGATGTTTTAAATAGGAAGAGTCGATGTTTGACATCGCGTAATCCGGCCGAAACCGGGATCACCCCTTCAATCACAACTTAAAGTTGGCCCGGGTCCTCCGGAGTCCTACCCCACGACGCAGAGCTTTTAATAACTCTGTTCTTCACCATGGATACTTTTTAAGTTTAGCGCAACTTGCGGCGGTTTACTACCTGACCCAGTATGACTATTGCCAAAGCCCCTATAAACATAATTGATCCCACTACATTTGCCTGAGGTGGAACACC
>DDMR01000046.1:0-1319 GCA_002340925.1 Actinobacteria bacterium UBA2541 | reverse complement strand
GCCATTGGTAGGAAGATAAGAAGATTGACTGAACTTCTTCCCTTAAACGCATATCGACCTATTGCGAATGCAATCATTGTTCCAATGACTGTAGAAATTAGTGTGGATATAAAACCTATCCGCAATGAATTCCCTAGTGCCTCACAAATTCCATCGGCATTACATGGATTTAGCCAATTATCAAAGGTAAAACCCTGCCAGTTAATATTGCGCTTTTTTGAGTCATTAAAAGAGAAAACAATCGTGTAAGCAACAGGTATAAATATGTAGAAAAGTGCAACTCCTGCATAAATTCGGATGATGTTTTTAGAGAGCCATTTTCTCATACGAGTTCATCCGTTCCAGTTCTCCTAATATAAACCGAAACAATAATAAGAATCACTGCCATCAAAATAAAAGAGAGAGCTGCGGCAGTTGGATAGTCAACGACTCTAAAGAAACGTGAGTCAATAACATTTCCAATCATCTTGGTATTGGGATTTCCTAATATCGAGGCATTTATATAGTCACCAGATGCAGGAATAAATGTAAGCAAAGTCCCTGCTACTACGCCAGGCATTGACAATGGAAGTGTTACTTTACGAAAAGTATTTAAAGAATTTGCAAAGAGGTCGCCAGAAGCTTCCATCAGCTTAGGGTCAATTCGATCTAAGCTTGCATAAATTGGAAGCGTCATAAACGGCAGGAAGTTATAGGTAAGACCCATTATTACTGAGAAGCTAGTCGCAGTAATCGTCTGTCCAGAGTTCATAATGTTCAGATCCTGAAGTAATGAGACTACGGGTCCTTCAGATCCAAGAATCTGTTTCCAGGCCAAGGTGCGAAGTAAAAATGAGGTGAAAAATGGCGCAATCACTAGCACTAATAGAATATTTTTCATCGCACCGCTTCGAAAAGCAATTGCATAAGCCAATGGGTAGGCAATTGCTAAAGCCAGAACTGTTGCGATTAAGGCATATATAAATGAGCGATAGAACTGCTCTTGATTCTCAACGAATGCATCAACATAATTTAGGAACCTCCAGGTTTGATCAAAAGCCCCTGTTTCAAATGAAGGAGAGCGAGTCTTCGTTGAGGTGGTAGACAGATTTAGAATTGGAAGAATAAAGAATGTAAATAGCCAGAGCAGTCCTGGAATTAAAAGTAAGTAGGGTGTGAACTCTAACTTGTAGTTCTTTAGCAGACCCGAATGAGGTTCTTTCTGCAGAGTCTCCAAGTTACTCACCGTTAAGTGCGAAGGTGAACTGTGGCTCCCAGGTTAGGGAGACCTGATCACCTTTCTTAATGTTTGGCGCACCACCATCATTCTGTTCAAAGAC
>DDMR01000010.1:3721-10264 GCA_002340925.1 Actinobacteria bacterium UBA2541 | reverse complement strand
CTTTCAACACTGGCACGAATCGGATTTAATACTTTAGGTTTGCAAACTTATTTGACTGCGGGTCCAAAAGAAACACGTGCTTGGACTATTCATAAGGGAGATACTGCGCCAGTAGCAGCCGGTGTAATTCACACCGATTTCCAAAAAGGTTTCATTAAGGCCGAAATCGTTGCATTTAACGATTTAGTTGATGCAGGTTCCATGGCGGAAGCCAAGGCCCGCGGTAAGGTCCGGATGGAAGGCAAGGAATATGTAATGTCCGATGGCGATGTAGTGGAATTTAGGTTTAATAACTAATGACAAGAATAAGATACGAGAAAAGCCCATATATAACTGGCGAACTCAAGGCGCGCGATGAACTTCGTAACGTTGCAATCATTGCTCACGTAGACCATGGCAAGACCACGCTGGTCGATGCGATGTTGACTCAATCCGGTGCGTTCTCCGAGCACCAGAAAGAGGGCGAGAACCGTGACCGTGTTATGGACTCGATGGATCTTGAACGCGAAAAAGGAATCACAATTCTCGCGAAGAACACATCAATCCGTCGTGGTGCCCAGACCGTAAACATTATTGATACACCAGGTCACGCAGACTTCGGTGGTGAAGTAGAACGTGGACTTGAAATGGTTGACGGTGTAATTCTTCTCGTCGATGCATCTGAAGGACCACTTCCACAAACCCGTTTTGTGCTCCGTAAAGCACTTGAGAAAAACCTTCCAGTAATTTTGGTAATCAATAAAGTAGATCGTCCAGATTCACGTATTCCAGAAGTTGTTGACGAGGCTTATGGCCTGTTCATGGATCTTGATGCGAATGATGATCAAATTGAATTCCCGGTTGTTTATGCTTCAGCAAAAGCTGGTCGCGCATCAATGAACCGTCCAGAAAATGGTGTGATGCCAGATCGTGAAAACTTGGACGCGTTATTTGAAGTTATTTTCAATACGATCCCGGCTCCGGTTTATCACGAAGGTGCACCGCTACAAGCGCACGTTACAAACTTGGACTCATCTCCTTACCTTGGTCGTCTTGCACTTTGCCGAATTCGCGAGGGTGTAATTAAAAAAGGCGAGAACGTCATGTGGATGAAGACCGATGGAACTAGCGAGCGCGTAAAGATTTCTGAACTGCTAATTACAGATGGTTTAGAGCGGGTTCCGGCGCTAGAAGCTGGTCCTGGCGACATCGTTGCTATCGCAGGAATTGAAACCATTACCTTGGGCGAAACTCTTGCTGACCTTGAAAAGCCACATGCGCTGCCTCTAATCATCGTTGATGAACCATCTATCTCGATGACAATTGGTATCAATACTTCGCCAATCGCAGGACAAGAAGGAAAGCTTCTGACTGCCCGCCAAGTTAAGAACCGTCTCGATGCTGAACTAATCGGTAACGTCTCACTTCGTGTTCTCAATACTGAACGTCCAGATACTTGGGAAGTTCAAGGCCGCGGTGAATTACAACTTGCAGTGCTCGTTGAGATTATGCGCCGTGAAGGTTTCGAATTAACTGTTGGTAAGCCACAAGTGGTTGTAAAAACTGTTGATGGAAAACTACAAGAGCCGATGGAACGTTTAAGCATTGATATTCCAGATGATTATCTTGGAGTTGTTACCCAACTTATGGCGCTTCGCAAAGGGCGTATGGAGCAAATGGTTAACCACGGAACCGGTTGGATCCGTATGGATTACAAAGTTCCATCACGAGGTCTTATTGGATTCCGTACCGAATTCTTAACTGAAACTCGCGGAACCGGTTTGCTGCACCATGTATTCGATGGTTATGAAAACTGGAATGGTGAGATTCGTACACGTCTTAGTGGTTCACTTGTTGCTGACCGTCGCGGCATCGTTACTGCTTATGCAGTTGATGGTGTGCAAGAGCGCGGAGTAATCTTCCTTGAAGTTGGAACTGAAGTTTATGAAGGAATGATTGTCGGCGAGAATTCTCGCACCGAAGATATGGATGTAAATATTGTTCGCGAGAAGAAGCTAACAAATATGCGTTCATCTGGTGCCGATGATGCGAATCGAATTATTCCGCCAAGATTGCTTAACCTTGAACAAGCTCTTGAATTCTGTCGCGAAGATGAATGCGTTGAGGTAACTCCAAAACACGTCCGCGTCCGCAAGACAATTCTTGATCAAAATGAGCGAGCTCGTAACGTCGGTCGCGCTAAAAAGGTTAACCAGAACGCCGAATAGCGCTGCTTTGGGGATTTTGTCGGCGCCCTTGGGTTAGATAGGCCCATGGCCCGATTTGAGGAAAAAGCGCGAAATGCGCGAACAGCACAGAAGATAGAGCTGATTCGCCCTGTCGTAGCGCCTTCGGATTTTGCACCAACCGATGAACAGAAATTGGTCATCGATTCCAAAGCGCCGCGGCTAATTGTTTTTGGTGGTCCAGGTAGCGGCAAAACTTCTACGCTGGTTGAGACTGTCGTCTCACTAATTAAATCCGATGGTGTTAAACCTGGCAATTCTGGCATAGATCCAAATTCAATTCTGGTTTTATCTTATGGTCGCGAACGGGCTTCAGAGCTTCGCGACAAAATAGTTATTCAATCTGGTGCAAATGCATTCGAGCCAATTGTTCGAACATTTCATTCACTCGCATTCTCTATTATCAATACCCAGGTAGAAGCGGATGATCCAAAGTATGTTCTGATTTCGGGCGCCGAACAAGATTCTTTTATTCGCGAACTCTTAGCCAATCCTGAACATTCGCCACAAGTCAAGTGGCCAAAAGTATTAGAGCCTGCGCTCTCAACTAAGGGATTTGCACGAGAACTTAGAGATTTGATTCTTCGCGCTAGTGAGAGAAATTTCACCTATAAAGAGTTAATCGAAAGAGGTCACCTACTAAATGAACCATGGTGGGAGCCAGCTGCAAACTTCTGGAAGATTTATGACCAAATCCTTGGTATTCGATATGGCTTTGTTTCGGGCGCTGCAAAGCGAATTGACTCGAGTTCGATTATTTCGCAGGCGATCTTTGACTTAAATAAGAGAACGAAGATTCGCGAATCTTTCCAGAATAAATTTAAAGTAATCGTTATTGACGAATTTCAAGAGAGCGATAATTCACAGCGCGATCTTCTAGATTTACTGGCAAGTGATCGAGTAATTTTATTTGCTGACCCGCAATCTGCAATCGGCCAATTCAGAGGTGCAGATCCAGAAGGTGTTCGGTCCTATGCCGCTAACAACAACTTTGAAGCACTAGAACTAACCACTGCACTTCGGATGCCGAATTCAATTACCGAACTTTGCAATACGGTGTCAACAAAATTTAGAAACCCCGGCAAAACAATTGAGGTTAGTAAAGAGAACGATGAAGCAAAAGGCGCGAAAGACGCTACTTCTAGAATCAATGCGGGAAAAATAGATGTAGCAAAGCTGGCCAGCCAATCAGATTGCGCGAATTATATTGCTCATGCATTTAGAACTGCCCACTTGCGAGATGGAGTTGCTTGGTCGCAGATGGCGGTAATTCTGCGCTCACCTGGCGCTGGAGTATCAGCAATCTCTAGAGCATTTGCCCTAAACAACATTCCAGTTCGAATCGATTCAGATGCGCAGGCACTTGGCGAGAATCCAGCGATTAAACCAATTTTAACGATTGCTCAAATCGCACTCGGTACAATCAAGTTGGTTCCTAGCAACTGGGATTTAATCGAAGAGATTCTCTTCTCCGAATTTGGTGGGGCAGATGCACTTTCACTTCGTCAAATGCGTATCGATCTTGGAAAATTACGTGAACCCGGTGATGAGGCAAAGCCTTCGACGCAAATAATTCTAGAAACCATCGACAACAATGATGCCCCACTGCCATGGGAGCAACTGCTTTCATTAAAGCGAATCGCTGATGTTATTGCTGAAGCTCGCAAAGTTGTCCGCATGAATTCCAAGGGTTCAAAGAAGGTTGATATCGCAGATTTAATCTGGGCTATCTGGAGCACGGCTAAGAATTATGAAGGTGATTCACTTGCAACCACCTGGCGAAATCGAGCGCTTAAAGGTGGAATGCGTGGGGCAGCTGCAGATCGAGATTTAGATGCAGTGATTACGCTCTTTGAATCTGCACGGCGCTTTGCTGAACGTATGCCAGATTCAGATCCACAATTATTCTTGGACCAAATTCTTAGCGAATCAATTCAAAGCGATGCAATTGCGGCCCACGGCCAACGTGGTGAAGTTGTCAATGTTATGACAGTCCACAGCGCAAAGGGTTTGGAATGGGATCTAGTTGCCATAACTGGTCTGCAAGAAGGAGTCTGGCCAAATCTAAAAGCTCGAGGCTCTTTGCTTGGCAGCGAAAGGCTTGTTGAATCAGAACGGACTCAAGCAACTGCGCGCCGTGAGATTGAAGCTAGTGCTGCTAGTGCGTTAGTGGAAGATGAGCGAAGGCTCTTAAAAGTGGCTATTTCCAGGGCGAAGCAGGCCTTGGTTGTTACGGCATATTCAAAGGAAGATGATTCCGAACCTTCACAATATTTCGAAGAGATTTATGAAGCGGTTCATGGAATCTCTTCGATTGAAGCCGAAGTTCTCGACCTTCCAAGATCGTTGACACCACAAGCTTTAGTTTCAACTTTGCGCAGAAATCTTGAAGACCTTGATTCAACAAAAAATGAGTTCTCCGCCAAACTTCTGCAAACCTTGGCTGCTAGAGAAATTCAGAGCGCAAAAGTTGAAAATTGGTTAGGTGGATTAAGTCTGAGCACGACTGAACCGATACTTCCGCCTGATGCCGAAGTTTCAGTTTCACCAAGCAATCTTCAATCCTTCTCGGAATGCGGACTTAAGTGGTTTATTGAAAAGAGTGGTGGTCGTGATGGCGATTCCACAGCGCAATTGCTCGGTATCGCAATTCACTCACTAGCTGCGATGTTGAAGGGCGAACCTGGATTAACTTTTGATGAACTTGCTACTCGACTCGAAAATGGCTGGCAGCTGATTGATGGAAATAAAGGTTGGGTGCGAGATTATCAATTTAAATTAGCGCTAGAAAAATTGGAGAAATTTTATAAGTGGCATTCAACAAATAAATCAAATAGGACTCTATTCGCCGTCGAAGGTGAGTTTAAAAAGATAATTGGCCGAGCACTGTTTAATGGAAGTGTTGACCGCGTAGAAGTTGATAGCGAAGGTCACGTCTATATCGTAGATCTGAAGACTGGTGCCCCAGATATTTCAAAGAAGAAAGCTGAAGATCATAAGCAATTGGCTGGATATCAACTTGCAGTTTATGAAGATGCATTTACTGGCGAATCACCTGGCACCGAGAGCGCAGGCGCTGAATTACTATTTTTGGGCACAGATGGAAAATCGGCATCTGCGAAACCACAACCAGTTAAAGATCACGAAACAATCAAAGCCGAAGTCATCGCAGCCGCCGATGGAATGTCGGCAAATGAATTTATTGCAACCGTGAATGATCGCTGTCGAATGTGCGCCGTTAAAGGGATTTGCCCCATCCAGCCCCAAGGGCGGAAGGTGATTGATAAATGATAGATAACGAGAAAATTAAGTATTCGGCCAAAGATATCGGCAATGCACTTCGCACAATCGATCCAAAATTTAAAGGTCCAAGTGATGAGCAAATCCCAATTATCGAATCACTTCACCTTGGACCAACAGTTGTAATCGCAGGCGCTGGATCTGGCAAGACCGAAACGATGAGTGCGCGGGTTCTCTGGTTAGTTGCAAATGGAATTGTTAAACCAGAGGAAATTCTCGGTCTTACATTTACCCGAAAAGCAGCTGGCGAACTTGCCTCACGAATCCGAAAACGGTTGCGCCAACTTCGCACAATTGGGCTACTTCCTTTAGATAGCGTCAGCAAGAGCGAGATTGATATTGCAGTTACGGTTTCGACTTATCACTCTTATGCAGGTCGAGTTTTATCCGAGCATGCGATTCGAATTGGCGTAGATGCGACTTCTGATCCAATCGGCGAAGCAGCGGCTTGGCAGATTGCAAATAACATCGTTAACAACTTTGCAAGCGAAGCCACAAATGGCAGCGACATCTCACACTCTGCAAAAACCATCGTGGATAAAGTCATGGGCTTATCTGCTGCACTTGGCGAACATGGAAAGAGCACGGCAGAAGTTCGAGGATTCTGCGAATCGATTCTAGATAAATTCTCAACTATTTCAGATAGCCAATCAAATGATCCGGTTCGCGACTTGCAATCATCGCTAAAGGAACGCCTAGCGATTCTTCCGATGGTAGATGAATATGAAAGATATAGATTTGAACGTGGGTTGCTTACCTTTAATGATCAGATGTCACTTGTAGCAAAACTTGTGAATGGCGAATTTGGCCAAGAGATAATTGATGCCGAACGCGCTAAATTCAAGATTGTGTTACTTGATGAATATCAGGACACGTCAGTCAGCCAAGTTAAATTCTTATCCGCTTTATACGGAAATGGCCATGCAGTCACCGCGGTAGGGGATCCAAACCAAGCGATTTACGGGTGGCGTAGCGCCAGCGCGCAGACCCTCGATACTTTCGGCGCTCACTTTGTCGG
>DDMR01000010.1:0-3533 GCA_002340925.1 Actinobacteria bacterium UBA2541 | reverse complement strand
TTAGAAATAGCAAATCAAACAGTAGATAAAATCGGTGAGCTCATCGTTGCAAGAGGCGGCAAAGCTGCAAGTGTAAAACGGTTAAAGCTTAGAGAAGGTGCTGGCCGCGGAAACTTGTTGTGTGGGCAATATGAAACCCTTGCCATGGAAGCTGTTGGTATCGCTGAACACTTTGAAAAACATTGGTTTGCACCAGAGCGTTTGTCCGATGCAGACTCTCCCCAAACTTTTGCGGTCCTGGTTCGTTCTCGCAAATATATAAGTGAGATTGAACAAGCACTACGCGATAAGAATATTCCAGTAGAAGTTGTGGGACTTGGTGGCCTTATTCATGTTCCAGAAGTTGCCGATATCTTGGCGCTCCTTCGGGTATTAACTTTTCCAGATAATGGTAGTTCGCTGATGCGCCTATTGACCGGGCCAAGACTTGCAATCGGAGCAAAGGATTTGGCAGCTCTCGGAAAATTCTCTAGATCGCTGATTGAAAACTTTGATCAATCACTAAGCAAAACTGTTGGAAAGATTATGCAGACACCTAATGCGGATGTGATGGATGCCGAAGAATTTGCAATGGGAAGTGCGATAGAAGCACTTGAAGTCTTTGAAAAAGCTCCAAGAGAGAAGTTCTCAGAAGTTGGTTATGAGAGATTACTTAAGTTCTCTAAAGAGCTTCGCGAATTACGCAGATACTTAAATGGTTCAATCACCGATGCAATCATAGAGGCCGAGCGCTTCCTATTCTTAGATACCGAAGTAATGGTTCGAGACGGATTTGCGCAGGGGCGAAAGCATCTAGATGCCTTTTGCGATGAGGCTGCCAAGTTTTCCCGAAATGGTGGCACCATTTCTACCTTCCTCGAATGGTTAAAGATTGCGGACACTGAAGAGGGTGGTCTAAAACCAGTATCAGTTGCTGCAAATAAGCATGCGGTCCAAATTCTCACAATCCACGCAGCTAAGGGATCAGAATGGGACTTTGTTGCAGTTCCTGGTTTAGTTACCGAGAACTTCCCAAATTCCGGTAAGACCCTAGATCTCTGGACCTCTAATTCTGCGGCGCTTCCAATTTCACTTCGCGGGGATGCCAGCCAATTTGATGATTTTGTCTTCCCATCTAATTCACCAAAGCATGTCGAAGTGCGAAAAGCGCTTGATGTTGTTAAAGACTCGTGGAAGAAGCGACGCGAGGAGGAAGAGTGGCGCCTGGCTTATGTTGCATTTACTCGCGCAAAAATTAATCTGCTTGCGACCGCATCTTGGTTTGGCAATGGCATGGATCCAGTAGATGCCAGCGCGCTTTATAACTTAGTTGAAACAGTTGTTGATTCAGTTGATTCAAAGAATAAGCTCTTTGAAATGGATAAGCCAACTTCAGGAAATCCAACCCGAACCACGCCGCGTACCGGGATCTGGCCAACTAAATCTTCTCGCTCTGAAGAGATTGCAAAGTCAATTGAATATGTCTCAAAAACTTCACCATTTGCCAGCCCCCAAGAATTACTCGACGCTGCTAAAACACCAGAGGAAATCGGGCTAGCCAATGATGCAATTGCATTGATTACCGAGGTGGGCGAGCGGGGCGCTGGTTTACAAGTAAAGCTGCCAACGCGAATGTCAGTTTCGACTTTAGTAAATCTGGCAGAAGACCCAGATGCACTTGCTTTGAATATTCGTCGTCCGATGCCAAATCACATCGATAAATTTGCCCGCCGCGGAACCGCATTTCATCTATGGATTGAAGCGCAATACAAAGATCCTCAAGTCTTAGATGAAGATGATTTATATGAAGTTGAAAGTGCTCAGAGGAATTTAGATGATCTGCCGCTAGAAGAGTTGAAAACGGCTTGGCTCGCAAGTGATTGGGCTAAGCGAGATCCTGCCCCTGGTGGAATTGAAGTTCCATTCGAAACCGTCCTCGGAGGCATCCTGCTTCGTGGGCGAATAGATGCGGTCTATGAGAAGGATGGGCAATACGAAGTTGTTGATTGGAAGACCGGCAAAACTAAGAGCGGAGATGACTTAGCGGCGGCAGCAATTCAATTAGCGATGTATCGCCTGGCTTACTCAAAATTATTTGGAATCAAAATAGAGAATATCAGCGCAGCATTTCACTACGTTGGTTCAAATGAAACTGTGCGCCCTGCAGATTTATTAGATGAAGATCAGTTAATTTCAATCGTAACTGGCAAGTGATCGCTGATATCGCTCTTCAAAAATATCGGCTTAATTAAGTCTTTGCTTGATTTATCAACTGCAAAGTTATCGCTAAGAATGTAATCAAATTGAATCTTTGGCTGCCAGGCTGGATAGCTTGCCATTGAAATTAGCGATTTCCACTTAGAGAATTTAACTGGTAAATCGAAGGGTAGATTCAAATCCCCAAGCAGAATGTGCTTGCCTGGCATTTTTGCTAGCCAACGCTTGACTCGCCACAATTGAAAGAGATTTACAAATGGAACAAATGAGAGATGCATATTCACCACAGTAAAGCCATTCTCTAATTGCGCAGCAACTGCATACCTTGGTTCATCTTTAACATAGATAAACCTCAATTTTGGTTTTGCTGAACTGTTGGCAGCATCGGCGGAATCTGCATCACCGGCAGGAAAAAGAAGTGGCAATCCAACTACAGATTTTCCGAGCGCCAGAACTTCCCACTTTTTTACGGGGATATTTGTAATTAATCCGATTCCATACGAAGGTGGATTGTCGTCATTCGCAGAACTGGTGTTGGTAATCAAAGTGGCTTCATTGCTTCGGACTTTGCGCCATTTGAATCCCGGAGTCCCAATAACGCAGCGAACGAAACCAAAATGTTTTGCGCTTAATTCACTAGCCAAATCTGAAACTTGAAAGACCTGGGCAGAACGATCTTGATAGGCATCGACTTCTTGAACACCTATTGCGAAATCAGAATTACCTACATCTAACGCATTTGCAAGGGCCCGTAAATTTTCCGCACCTTGGCCATGCAGCAAGTTCCATGTAGTTATTCGCACGAGCGCACTTTATAAGGGATTTTTCGCTTCGATTTGCCTGCCCTAGTAAGGTCGGCGGGTGAATGTTTTGAAGCTCCCATTGGCCAGCGAGGCGGTAGATCGCTCTGGTGAGCTTCGGCTAAAACCCGATGAATTAGCAAGGCTATGGAAGAGCGCTCGAATACTTCACTTCGCTTCGGGAAAATTCAGAGTCAAAGAGAGTTACGAATTAGATTTTCAGAGCGCTGATCAGATTGCCCAACTACGCAAAGATTCTAGTTTCGCTGAAGGCGAAGAGTTATTTCTAGGAATCGATAATGGCATTTCCTACTTCGCTTGGTGCAGTGATGCCTCTGATTTTGAAAGTTTCGAGACTCTTGAAAATTACCAAACCTTAAGAACACTGGGCGATCATTTATCACAACTAGAGATGGGCCTAGCAATTCATTCGCAAGCAATTGCTAATTGGCATCACACCCATCAATTCTGCGCGAGATGTGGCGAACCAACGTTAAGCGCAAATGGCGGTTCACTACGTAAATGTTCCTCGGATGG
>DDMR01000037.1 GCA_002340925.1 Actinobacteria bacterium UBA2541 | reverse complement strand
GCCGCATTGATCTCAGCTGCCGTAACTTCTTTAGCGAGTTCAACAGTTAAGTCAGTTGCTGAACCAGTTGGCACTGGAACGCGGAGTGCAAAACCATCCAACTTGCCCTTCAAGTTTGGAAGGACCAAGCTGATCGCCTTAGCGGCGCCAGTTGTGCTCGGAATAATTGAAACCGCAGCCGCACGCGCACGGCGTAGATCCTTGTGTGGCTGATCAAGAACTGATTGATCATTTGTATATGCATGAATTGTTGTCATCAAGCCACGAACAATTCCGAATTCCTCATCCAAGACCTTGGCCATCGGTGCCAGGCAGTTTGTTGTGCAAGATGCGTTTGAGATGATGTGGTGGTTAGCAGCGTCATATTTCTCATGATTAACGCCCATAACTACAGTTATGTCTTCATCTGTAGCCGGAGCCGAGATTATTACCTTCTTCGCCCCAGCGGAGATGTGCTTCTTTGCATCTGCGGCTTTAGTGAAAAAACCAGTTGATTCAATGACGATATCTGCCTTAACTTCGCCCCAAGGCAAGTTTGCTGGATCGCGCTCTGAAAATACCCGAATGGTTTTGCCATTTACCGTAATTGAATCGTCTGTAAAAGTTACTGGTAAACCAAGACGACCGAGTATTGAGTCGTATTTAAGAAGATGAGCGAGAGTTGCGTTATCAGTTAGGTCGTTGATACCTACGATTTCAATATCCGCACCTGATTGAAGTGCTGCGCGGAAGAAGTTACGACCGATGCGTCCAAAACCATTAATTCCAACACGAACCATTTAATTGCCTGCCTCAGAAAATAAGAAAATTAATAAACCACAACGTTGTAGAGGGCAAATCCTATCAGCCGCGTCTGCCCTATTCGGCTAAGAGATCTGGGCTTAAACCAGCCTCAGTATCAGGAATTCCCAAATCATGTGCCCGCTTATCGGCCATTGCAAGCAATCTTCTTATCCGACCGGCAATTGCATCCTTGGTCATCGGTGGCGTCGCTAGTGATCCCAACTCTTCAAGACTTGCTTGTCCATGATTAATTCGAAGTTCACCTGCTTGTTTTAAGTGGTCTGGAATTTCGGGTCCAAGTATCTCCATTGCACGAGCAACGCGGGCTGAAGCTGCTACTGCCGCACGAGCGGAGCGACGCAGATTTGCATCATCAAAGTTCGCTAACCGATTGGCAGTTGCTCGAACTTCGCGGCGCATTCGACGTTCTTCCCAAGCCAGAACACTTTCATGTGCGCCAAGTCTTGTGAGCAGTGCACCGATTGCATCTCCGTCACGAAGCACAACTCGATCAACGCTTCTAACTTCACGTGCTTTTGCTGTTATACCTAATCGTCTTGCAGCACCGACGAGTGCCAGTGCAGCTTCAGGTCCCGGGCAAGTAATTTCTAGTGCAGAAGATCTACCTGGTTCAGTGAGCGAACCGTGCGCTAAAAATGCACCACGCCAGGCAGCTTCGGCATCACAGATTCCTGCTGAGACAACCTGAGGTGGTAAACCGCGAATCGGACGATTATTGGCATCGATTAAACCAGTCTGTCTCGCTAGCGCATCTCCGTCAGATGTAACTCGAACTACGTAACGACTTCCTTTGCGCAATCCACTTGGCGATAGAACTGCAAGTTCACTTTCATGCCCGAAAATTTCTGAAATATCTTTTCTTAAGCGACGAGCACCTTGCGCAGTATCAAGCTCTACTTCGATCGCGATCTTGCCCGATGTGATATGTAATCCACCAGCGAATCTCAGAAGAGCGGAGACTTCGGCTTTGCGGCAGCATGGCTTTGAAATCGAAAGTCGACTTAATTCATCTTTAACTGCTGCAGTCATTGCCATGGGCGCTATTTAAGCAGGGTTCATTCAAAAATGTGGCTGAAAAGCGAACTCATTTTCGCAGGATCGTGGTGATTTCGGTCGTCATCCCTGGCCACATCACTCACAATTAGTTCGCCCCCAAGCTCTTTCACCATTTCCCGTAAGCCATTTTTCGAAACAAGAACTGTTGGATCGACGATTGCGATATCAAGTTTTAGAGTAGAAATGTGCGAAAGAACCAGTCGCAGATGTTCTTCCGGAGTATTGCCTGCAAATTCATCGGCCCCTTCGGGTCCCTGCAAATTGAGAACCATAATCTTTTTTGCGGAACTAGCAGAAATCGCATTGGCCAGATCCTTAACTAAGAAGTGCGGCATGACACTGGAAAACCAGGAGCCTGGTCCAAACACCAGCCATTCAGCCTTGGAAATTGCTTCTAATACTTGTGGTGTGACTACTGGGTTTTCTGGAAGCAACTTAAGTGATTGCAATTTACCTTTTGCGGTAGCTACTTCAATCTGGCCGCGAATAGTTTGTAGTCCAGAATTTGTTTCGAAAACACCCTCGATTTCAAGTGGCTGAATTGACATTGGCAGCACTCGGCCAACAATTTTTAGCAAATCCCCCACACGATCTATTCCTGCAACCAGATCATCGGAGCTATCCCAGAGCGCAGCCATTAGTAAATTACCTAGCGCATGCCCATTTAGATCTCCAGAAGTATTAAAACGATGCTGAATTATTTGGGCCCAGCTCTGGCCCCAGGCATCAGATCCACAGAGCGCGGCTAGCGCCATTCGCATATCTCCGGGCGGGAGAAAATTAAATTCTTCACGAATTTTTCCGCTAGAACCACCGTTATCAGCAACAGTTACGACCGCAGTGATTGTTGGAGTTACATCTCGTAATGCGGTTAAAGTCGCGGCAAGTCCATGACCCCCACCGAATGCAACGACATTGGGTGTTGCGCTAGACATTAAACTTCGCGACCCAGATCTCTATGAACTGCTTGAGCAGATATGGAACGTGAATTTATTTGAGGTGAGCCCACAAATCGCTTGGCAAGTTCTTCTGAGATTGCAACGCTTCGATGTTTGCCACCTGTGCAGCCGACTGCGAGAGTCAAATACTTACGCCCCTCTTGCATGAAACCAACTGCCATGGTTTCAAAGAGAGATTGATACTTTATTAGAAATTCCTGCACATTCGAACTCGACAACACGTTATCTGAGACCGGCTTATCTAATCCAGTCAGTGGTCGCAGTTCAGGAATCCAATGTGGATTCGCAATGAATCTACAATCCATTACCAAATCTGCATCTACCGGGATTCCGTATTTGTATCCAAAGGAGAGAATATTTACTCGTAGGTCAGAATCTGAGTCTTTGCTAAAAATTTCGCCGATCTTGGCTTCTAGTTGGTGGATATTCAAGGCAGAGGAATCGATGACGAAATCTGCAGCGGCGCGAACATCCTGTAACCGAGACCGCTCTCTTGTGATTCCATCTAAAATTCGATCTGTTCCTTGAAGTGGGTGTGGCCGTCTCGTAGCTTCGAATCTCCTTACTAGTGCCTCATCGGAGGCATCAACAAAGAGAATACGTCTCGAAATACTAAGTTCTCCTAGATCCGACAGCGACTTGGTCAGATCATCAAAGAATTCGCCACCTCGAACATCAATTACAACTGCAATTGCTGATGGAGTCTTTGCTGCCATTTCGCAAAGTGAGGCAATCATCGAAGGCGGAAGATTATCTACGACATACCATCCGAGATCTTCTAGTGCATGTGACACTGTTGATTTACCGGCGCCGCTCATTCCGGTGATAACTAAGACCTCGTTAGAACTCATGGCTTAATCCTCTCAAGTAATTTCGCCAGTCTCCATATTAATACTCTGATCAGCTTTAGGTTGTTCGCTTAGGTAAGTAAATATGGACTCAGCAATATTGGGCCCGATACCAGGGATCGCCGCTAGTTCCGGTATCGAAGCTTTTCGGATTGCGGTTACGGAGCCAAACTGTTCGAGAAGGGCCGCTCTACGCGCCTCACCCAATTTCGGAATATCGTCTAAAAGAGATTCAAGCATAACTTTCGAGCGCTTACTTCTATGAAACGTGATTGCAAAACGATGCGCTTCATCTCGGATTCGTTGTAGAAGATAGAGCCCTTCGCTGTGTCTAGGAAATATTACTGGCTCCTTGCTATCTACAAGCCACACTTCTTCAAGTCGCTTCGCCAGGCCACAAATAAATATGTCAGATATGCCGAGTTCGGCCAACGCTTTTGAGGCCGCAGCAACCTGAGGTGCGCCACCATCGACGACAATTAATTGCGGCGGATATGCAAACTTTGGCCGGGCTCCGCCAGAGATAGATAACTCTGATGTATCAATTTCTCGCTCCGCTAAATATCGTTTCAATCTTCTAGTAAGAACATGATGCATGGCGCGCGTATCATCGAATCCAGCTTCATCATCGATTGCGAATCTACGATAGTCACTCTTCTTGATTTGACCATCTTCAAATACCACCATCGAAGCAACCATGTGCTTTCCCTGAATATTTGAAATGTCGAAGCATTCGATACGTAACGGAAGCTCTGGAAGATCTAATAGATTGGCAATCTCCTCTAGGGCCCTGCCCGAAACTGCCGCATCATTAGAGCGCTTGCTGAGGTATTGAATCAGAGCTTGGTGGGCATTGCGCTTTACGGTATTGATCACTTCAAACTTATCCCCACGTTGGGGCTTGGATATCGATACCCGATGTCCAGATTTATCGGTCAACCAATTCTCAATTGTCTCAAGGTTTTCTGGCAATTCATCAACCAAGATTTCTGCAGGGGCATCAAGCTCCGAGTAAATCTTGGAAATCATAGCTTCAATTACATTCTCATCTTCAAGAACATCAGAGCGATCTAAAATCCAGGAGCGCGAACCAACAACTCGACCGAATCTAACTGTGAACATAGTTATGCTGGCGTGAGTTATTTCCGAATGCGTCGCCAATAAATCAGCAGAGAAGTTGTCACTTAGAAAGGTGCCAGAAGTTTCAGCAGATCTTTCAATCGCAGATATTTGATCCCGTATACGTGCCGCCTGTTCAAATTCTTCTCGCTCCGAGGCCTCAAGCATCTCTTTATTAAGCGTTGCTGCGATATCGCCTGAACTAGTATCAACGAATTTCACAAGTTTCTTCGCAATTCCTAGATGTTCCTCTTTCGAAACCCAAGAAACACACGGCGCACTGCATTTGCCAATATCGCCAAGTAAACATTGTCGCTTGCTCTTGACTGCTCTTGAGAAGTTCGAATCGGTGCAGCTTCGAATCGGATATAGCTTCTGGATTACATCGAAACTACTTCGCAGCGCCCAGGCATGGGCATAAGGGCCAAAATATTTCACACCTGGCCGCTTCTTTGCTCGGGAGATAAAGAGCCTCGGAAATTCTTCAGCGATACTGACTGCAAGATAGGGATAAGACTTATCATCTTTGAATTGAATGTTGTATTTGGGATTTTCAGTCTTAATCCAAGTGAACTCAAGCTGTAACGCTTCGATTTCGGTGTTTACTATCGTCCAATCAACTCGGACCGCTTCATGGACCATGCGATACGTTTTCTCAAGCAAGTTCTTCTGGAAATAAGAATTTAGTCGATTCTTTAAGTTCTTAGCTTTACCAACATAGATCACAACGCCCTTATCGTTGAAGAAACGATAGACACCAGGTTCAGTGGGAATTGATTCTGGGCGGTAACTCGCAGGCTCACTCATTGCTATCCCTTTAGCGAGGCTGCCAGAAACGTTCCGGTATAACTAGCTTTATTTTTTGCAACTGCTTCAGGTGTGCCTTCAGCCACAACAATTCCGCCACCAGAACCACCTTCTGGCCCTAGATCAATTACCCAATCTGCAGATTTGATTACATCTAAATTATGTTCAATAACAATTACAGTGTTTCCAGTATCCACCAAACGATTTAAAACAATCAGAAGTTTACGAACATCCTCGAAGTGAAGACCAGTCGTAGGTTCATCTAATACATAGATTGTGCGTCCAGTAGAGCGACGTTGAAGTTCGGTCGCTAACTTAACGCGCTGGGCTTCGCCGCCAGAAAGAGTTGGAGCGGATTGTCCCAATCTTACATAACCAAGACCTACATCATTTAGAGTCTTCAAATAGCGTGCAATAGCCGGAACAGATTCAAAGAAGGTGAAAGCCTCTTCAATTGGCATATTCAGAACTTCAGCAATTGTCTTGCCCTTGTAATGAACTTCTAGAGTTTCGCGGTTGTATCGAGCACCGTGACAGACTTCGCAAGGAACGTAAACATCCGGGAGGAAGTTCATTTCAATAGTTATCGTTCCATCGCCAGCACAATTCTCGCAACGACCGCCCTTCACGTTAAATGAGAAGCGGCCTTGCTGATAGCCACGAATTTTGGCCTCTGTTGTCTCGGCAAATAGAGCTCGAACCTTATCGAAGACACCAGTGTAAGTAGCCGGGTTAGATCTCGGAGTTCTACCAATCGGTGACTGATCAACATGAACTACTTTGTCCAGAAGTTCTAGCCCAGTAATAGTTTTATGACGACCGGGAACAATACGTGCACCATTTAATTTGTTAGCCAAAACTGAATACAAGATGTCATTTACAAGTGTTGACTTACCCGAACCACTAACACCAGATACAGCGACAAAAGCGCCTAACGGGAATGAGACATCTATATTCTGCAGGTTGTTCTCGCGTGCGCCTTTTACAACCAGACTTCGCTTGGCATCTAATTCGCGTCGTTTCTTCGGGACTTCAATCTTGGTTCGCCCTGCTAAATAAGCACCTGTAATTGAATTTTTTGCTGTAATCAGAGCTTGATAATCGCCGGAGGAAACTACGTGTCCACCATGTTCGCCTGCTCCAGGACCGATATCGACGATCCAGTCTGCGGTTCTAATCGTGTCTTCATCGTGTTCGACAACAATTAAGGTGTTTCCGAGATCGCGAAGTCTGGTTAACGTATCAATCAAACGTCGATTATCACGTTGGTGTAATCCAATACTTGGTTCATCCAATACATATAGAACACCAACCAGCCCTGAACCTATCTGTGTCGCCAGACGAATTCGTTGTGCTTCTCCCCCAGACAGAGTCGCAGCAGGTCTAGCAAGAGACAGGTAATCCAAGCCAACATCAAGAAGAAAACCGAGTCTGGCATTTACCTCTTTTAGAACGCGTTCGGCAATCTGCTTTTCTCGAGCATTTAAGGAAATCTTCTTTAGGAAATCTGCGCATTCTTTAATCGAAAGTTCGCAGATTGCAGCGATGCTCTTATCACCAATTGTTACTGCAAGAACTTCAGGCTTTAAGCGAGATCCTTTGCAGACCGGACAAGGGGTTTCACGCATATAAGCTTCAAACTTATCTCGAGAGTAATCGCTATCAGTCTCTAAATGGCGACGTTCGATAAAGGAGACAACGCCTTCGAAGCCAGTTGAGTAATTGCGATCACGGCCATATCTATTTTTATATTTAACATGAACTTCGAAATCCCAGCCATTAAGAAGTGCATACTTCGCCTTTGCAGGCAACTTCTTCCACGGGGTATCCATCGAAAATTTAAGCTCCTTCGCCAAACCTTCAACCAATCGCGCCCAATATCCAGTTGATTGACCGCCAGCCCAAGGTGCAATCGCGCCCTCGTTGATTGAAAGTTCATCGTTCGGGATTACTAACTCTTCATCTACTTCTAGTTTTGTTCCAATACCTGAGCAATCCGGACAGGCGCCAAAGGGTGAGTTGAAAGAGAAAGATCTGGGTTCAAGTTCTTCAAAAGAGAGGCCACAATCATGACAGGCCATGTGCTCGCTATATGTTCGCTCTTTATCTGGCGAACCAACTTTCTTGTCTACAAAATCTAGAATGACTAACCCGCTTGCAAGTCGTAGTGCAGTTTCAATCGAATCTGTTAAACGCGTCTTTGATTCTGCCTTAACAGTCAAGCGATCGACCACAACTTCAATCGTGTGCTTCTCTTGTTTCTTCAACTTGGGAACTTCCGCGATTGGATAGACAGTTCCGTTAACGCGAACTCGAGAGAATCCCTGAGTTGTGAAATCTTTAAAGAGATCGAGGAACTCACCTTTACGGGCACGTATTACTGGCGCAAGAACCAAGAATTTTGTATCAACAGGCATTGCAAGTATTTGATCGACAATATTCTGGGGAGTCTGTTTCGCAATCGCCTCTCCACATTTAGGACAATGTGGTCGACCAGCTCGGGCAAAGAGCAGACGCAAATAATCGTAAACCTCGGTAATTGTCCCGACAGTTGAACGTGGATTTCGATTCGTTGATTTCTGATCAATCGAAACGGCTGGCGAAAGTCCTTCAATAAAATCGACGTCTGGCTTATCCATCTGTCCAAGGAATTGACGCGCATATGCCGAAAGTGACTCGACATAACGACGTTGCCCTTCAGCAAAGATTGTGTCGAATGCTAGAGATGATTTTCCAGATCCAGATAATCCAGTAAAAACGATTAATGAGTTACGAGGAAGGTCGATTGAGACGTTCTTCAAATTATGCTCGCGAGCACCGCGAACAACTAAACGATCAATACTCAAGTGCCCGCCTCTTCCATTCCGCGAAGCTCTTTCTTGAGCTCTCGTATCTCATCTCGGAATCTAGCTGCGAGTTCGAACTGCAAATCTCCCGCTGCCAGTTTCATCTGATCTGTAAGGGATTCTATGAGACCAATAAGTTCTTGTCTCGGCAGGGAGTGGCCAGAAACCTTAATCCCAGATGAAACCCCTTTAGAACTCAGAGTTTCGGTGTCTTCGGCCTCTTTAGTAATCAAATCTGTAATGTCTGCAATCTTTTTGCGCAATGGCGTCGGATCGATTCCGTGTTCGGTGTTGTATGCAACCTGTTTCTCCCGACGGCGATTTGTCTCATCAATCGCTTGCGCCATGGCGGGAGTAATGCTGTCGGCATACATGTGCACTTCACCAGAAACGTTTCTTGCCGCGCGACCAATGGTTTGAATAAGTGAAGTAGCTGACCGAAGGAAGCCTTGTTTGTCAGCATCCAGAATTGCAACTAAGGAAACCTCGGGAAGATCGAGTCCTTCGCGAAGCAAGTTGATACCGATTAAAACATCATATTCGCCAGATCTAAGCTCGCGAAGTAATTCAACCCGACGGAGTGTGTCTACTTCGGAGTGCAAATAACGAACTCTTATTCCAAGCCCCATCAAATAATCAGTTAAATCCTCAGACATTTTCTTGGTCAAAGTTGTGACCAAAATTCTTTCATTCTTCGCCGCGCGAAGATTTATCTCATATACCAAATCATCAATCTGGCCCTTAATTGGTTTTATAACTATTTGGGGATCAACAAGCCCAGTCGGTCTAATGACTTGCTCTACGAATTGTCCACCAGTCTTCTCAAGTTCATATTTACCAGGCGTTGCAGACAAGTAAACAGTCTGGCCTTTTCGTTCAATAAATTCTGCGAATCTAAGTGGTCGGTTGTCCATCGCCGATGGCAATCTAAATCCGTGTTCCACCAATGTGCGTTTACGAGAGGCATCACCCTCATACATGGCACCAATTTGTGGAACCGTTACATGCGATTCATCGATTACAACTAGAAAGTCTTCTGGAAAATAATCAAGTAGGCAGTTCGGTGGCGAACCCGCTTCTCGACCATCAATGTGACGGGAATAATTTTCGATACCAGAACAGAAACCAAGTTGGCGCATCATCTCGATGTCAAAGGTGGTCCGCATCCGGATGCGTTGAGCTTCAAGCAATTTATTCTGGCGCTCAAACTCATCCACCTTGGATTCCATTTCAATTTCGATAGCCGAGATCGCACGATTCATAGTTTCAGGTCCAGCCGAATAATGGCTAGCCGGAAAGATATACATCTCAGACTCATCACGGATGATTTCGCCGGTTAATGGGTGCAACGTTGTAATTCTTTCAATCTCATCGCCAAACATTTCAATTCGCAAGGCCAACTCTTCATACATAGGAATAATCTCAATAGTGTCGCCACGAACTCGAAATGTTCCACGCTCAAATTCCATATCGTTTCGCTTATATTGAATATCGACAAACTTTCGCAATAACTTATTGCGTTCTATTGAATCACCAACCTGCAATTTAATCATTCGATCTACATACTCTTGGGGAGTCCCTAGGCCGTAAATACAAGAAACCGTTGCAACGACAATTACATCCCGGCGAGTAAGCAATGAATTAGTGGCCGAGTGTCGAAGCCGTTCTACTTCACTGTTTACCGAACTATCTTTCTCGATAAAGGTATCGGTCTGTGGGACATATGCCTCGGGTTGGTAATAGTCGTAATAGGAAACAAAATATTCAACCGCGTTGTTAGGCATCAACTCGCGGAACTCGTTTGCCAATTGAGCAGCTAAAGTTTTATTCGGAGCTAGAACAAGAGTTGGGCGTTGCAGCTTTTCGATGAGCCAGGCAGTCGTTGCAGATTTACCTGTTCCAGTTGCTCCAAGAAGAACGACATCAGACTCCCCCGCATTGATTCGCATCGCAAGTTCTGCAATTGCTGTTGGCTGATCTCCGGAGGGGATGTAATCACTAATTACTTCAAAAGGGTTTACTTTGCGCTGTAGATCAGTTATTGGGCGCATAACTTAAGAAATGTTCGCTCTGGCCCGCGGAAGTAAGACATCCTCATAAACGTTTTCTACCTGCCGAAGCAATGAATCAAGGTCTCCATCATTTTTGAAGATTAGATCTGCGATCTCTGCTCGTTGCTCATCTGTCGCCTGAGCTTTCATCCGAGCTTCAATTTCATAACCCTTTAGCCCGCGGCTTTTAAGTCTTGAAATGCGATTCTCTAAAGTTGCCTCCACTGTGATGATGTAATCAAATCTATCTTGACCCATTTTTTCAATTGTTTCAACAAGAATTGGAATCTGGTAAATAATTACCGAGTCAGCCGGACTATCTTCAACAATCTCGTCGAAGGCCTCAGCCACACGCGGATGAATAATTGCTTCTAAAGTTTTGCGAGCACCAGGATCTGAAAAGACGACTTGGCCCAGTTTGCTGCGATCTAAGATTCCATTGGTAAGAACTTCATCGCCAAAAGTTGCTACTAGTTCATCAAAGCCATCTGTTCCACGCTCGATAACATCGCGGGCAAGTTGATCGGCATCGACAACGACTGCTCCCAAGTCTTCGAAGAAATCTCCGGCGGCAGATTTACCAGACCCGATTCCGCCGGTAAGGGCAACTTTTATCACGTTGGAATCTTATCTTTTAAAGTGCGAAGCAAATGAAAAGGGCCCCGACCGAGGTCAGGGCCCTTAACTCTATTTATTATTCTGCGGCTGTTTCTGCAGCGGGTGCATCGCCAGCAGCGGCATCGGCAGCTTTAGCCTCTTCCTTCTGCTTGCGGTGTGCCATGAAGCGGGTTTGCGCCTCAGCATATTGACGTTCCCACTCTTCGCGTTGCGCTTCATAACCTGGACGCCACTCTTGAGAATCAGCATCGAAACCTTCTGGATAAATGAAGTTTCCTTGTGCATCGTAGCGAGCAGACATTCCATATTGGGTTGGATCGAATGCTTCGATCTCTACTTCATGACCTTCATTAGCTTGCTTCAATGAAAGAGAGATACGACGACGTTCTAGATCGATATCAATGATCTTCACGAATAGCTCGTCGCCAACTTGAACAACTTGCTCTGGAATCTCAACGTGGCGTTCGGCCAACTCTGAAATGTGAACTAGTCCTTCGATTCCTTCGAATACTCGAATGAATGCACCGAATGGAACAAGTTTAGTAACTTCACCAGGAACAACTTGGTTAATTGTGTGTGTGCGAGCAAATGCTTGCCATGGATCTTCTTGAGTCGCCTTGAGCGAAAGCGATACGCGCTCACGTTCGAAGTCAACTTCCAGAACTTCAACGGTGACTGCATCGCCCACTTCTACAACTTCATTTGGATGATCAATGTGCTTCCATGAAAGTTCAGATACGTGAACCAAACCATCTACGCCACCAAGGTCCACGAAGGCACCGAAGTTAACGATTGATGAAACAACACCAGAACGAACCTGACCCTTTTCAAGTTGGTTCAGGAATGTTGTGCGTGAAGCTGATTGGGTTTGTTCTAGGAATGCCCGACGTGAAAGAACAACGTTATTGCGATTCTTATCTAGTTCAATAATGCGCGCTTCAACTTGCTGTCCGATGTAAGGAGTCAAGTCGCGAACGCGGCGCATTTCTACGAGTGATGCCGGTAAGAAGCCGCGAAGACCGATGTCTACGATTAGGCCGCCCTTAACAACTTCGATAACAGTTCCGGTGACAACTTCGTCACGCTCTTTCTTGCCTTCGATATCTCCCCAGGCGCGTTCGTATTGTGCGCGCTTCTTTGAAAGGATTAAACGACCTTCTTTATCTTCCTTGGTAATTACAAGTGCTTCAACGCGATCGCCAACAGAAACAATCTCTGAAGGATCGATATCGTGGCGGATAGATAGTTCGCGGGAAGGAATAACACCTTCGGTCTTGTAACCAATGTCTAGCAAAACTTCTTCGCGATCAATTTGAACAACGGTTCCGATCACTAGATCGCCATCATTAAAATTCTTAATTGTGCCTTCAATTGCGGCAAGAAAATCTTCGGCTGAGCCGATGTCGTTTACTGTGATTTGTGTAGGGGTCAAAATTCTCCGAAGGGATAGAAGTAGTAGGGATAGGACAGTTCATAAATTTCATGAATCTGGGTGATTCACGAACGGCCAAGGCTACTTGCGTGGTGCTGGATGGTCAAAATTCGAGCCTGACCTCAAAAAAGAGCTGTCTTTTTAGCGTAACTAGTGCGCCGCCAAGTCCCAACTGGTTCCAATTCCAATATTCACATCTAGCGGAACTGAGAGCTCAAATGCGCTGCCCATTCCATCTTTAACCAGGTCGGTGAGTATTTCAATCTCACCTTCGGCAACTTCGAGAATCAGTTCATCATGCACTTGAAGCAACAACCTAGATTTCAAGCCCTGCTCTGTAATTCCTTTAGCAACATTGAGCATCGCAACTTTTATGATGTCTGCTGCCGATCCTTGTATCGGAGCATTGAGTGCCATGCGCTCTGCAACTTCGCGCCTTGGTCGATTGTCACTCGTTAAATCGGGAAGATAGCGACGTCTTCCCATAATTGTTTCGGTGTAACCCTTTTCGCGTGCGATCACTACAACTTGAGCTAAGTAGTCTCGAATTCCACCAAACCGAGAGAAGTATTTATCCATCAAGATTGCGGCATCAGTTGGTGATAAATCTAATTGTTGGGCTAAACCATATGCCGACAAACCATAAGCAAGTCCATACGACATCGCCTTAATCTGTCTGCGCATTTCTGGGTCTACGCCATCTGGCGCGACACCAAAGACCAAACCTGCAACAGTTGAATGTAGGTCCTCTCCCATTTTAAATGCTTCAATTAAATTCGCATCTTTCGAGAGATGAGCCATGATTCGCATTTCAATTTGACTGTAGTCAGCAGTAAGTAGCGTTGTATAGGGAGCTTTCGAAACGAAACAGTCGCGAATTTTGCGACCCTCTTCGGTTCGCACCGGAATGTTCTGTAAATTTGGGTTTGTTGAAGAAAGTCTTCCCGTGGCAGTTACCGTCTGCTGGAAAATTGTATGAATCCGCCCATCGCTAGCAGTTGCATCAATTAATCCATCTACCGTTGTAAGCAACTTACTAGTTTCTCGGATTCGCAATAAGTGCTTGAGAATTGGGTGTTTAGTCTTTGCAAATAACCAGTCCAGGCTCTCGGCATCCGTTGTGAAGCCAGTCTTTATCTTCTTAGTCTTCGGAAGATCCAATTGATCAAACAAGATTGCCTGCAATTGCTTAGGTGAGCCAACATTAAATTCTTTGCCTGCTTCTTTATGGGCGCCACTGGTTTCGCGCTCAACTTCTCCTTTAAAGAATGCCGAAAGTCCTCGCAGCTTTTCTAAATCGACTCCGATTCCAGTGCTCTCCATATCGGCCAACTCAACCAATACCGGGATTTCCATCTCATTCATCAGGGCTGACATTTCTCGTTCTAAAATCTCTTTTTTCAGAATCGGAACTAATTTCATTATCGAAATCGCGCCTAGGCCATCAAACTGTGAGAACAAGGATTCTTCCTGCTCCGCATTAACTACTCCAAGAAATCTTTCAGTTAAATCATCGAGGGCTAGATTGCGGCCACCTGGGTTAATTAGATATGCGGCTAATTCAGTATCGAAAGCTAAACCTGAAACTGGAAAGTTGCGAGCCATTTCCTTTGCACTGTGTAGATATTTCGGAAGATTTGCATCGTCCCACCAATCTCCTAACTTAGAACCACGAACAATAAATAATTTAGCTTCATCAAGGGCAACGGAATATTCGAGAATTTTTCCTTCGGGTGCGCTGAACGCAACCGCCACTGGGTCGGTGCGCCCTACAAGTAATTTAGAAAGTTCTTCAGAGGAGAGCTCTTTTGAGACTATCTTCGAATCTGCCGGTGTCGCCTTCGCTTCAGCTGTTTCGACCTCGCTAGAACCTAGAGACTTAATCCGCTCTTTTAGCGCCTTTATTTCTAACTTATCCAGGAGCAAATTCAATTCTGATACCAACGCTCCCTCCCACAACAATTGCGAGATGGGCGTTTCAATATCCATGTCACTTCGCAACCTCGTGAGTTCCGAATTCAATTCAACACTGGCGATATTCGCTCGAAGCGAATCGCCAACTTTTCCTCCGACCGAATCAATGTTCTCAATCAATTTTTCTAAACTGCCATACTCGGCAATCCACTTTGCCGCAGTCTTCTCGCCAACGCCAGGAATAGATGGCAAGTTGTCACTTGGATCCCCCCGCAGCGCAGCAAAATCTGGATACTGCGTAGGAGTTAATCCATATTTTTCAATCACAGCATCTGGTGTCATTCGAGCGAGATCTGTGACTCCACGTTTTGGATACAAAACGGTTGTCTTTGAATTTATAAGTTGAAAAGAGTCGCGATCACCAGTGCAAATCAAAACTTCAAATCCATCGGATTCGGCACGCTTAGCAAGCGTTGCAATAATGTCATCAGCTTCGAAACCCTCAACCGCAAAGTGTCGAATGCCAAATCCATGAACCAAATCAAAGAGATAACTTGTTTGAGATCTAAACTCATCAGGGGTTGCCGAGCGATTTGCCTTGTAATCTGGAAAACGTTCTGAGCGAAATGTTTTTCTCGAGACATCGAAAGCCGTCGCAATGTGTGTGGGCTTCTCTGCGGTAATCAGGTTAATGAGCATCGAGGCGAATCCATAGATTGCATTTGTGTGCTGTCCACTTGAGGATACGAAATTTTCGGCCGGTAGCGCGTAAAACGCGCGATAGGCCAGAGAATGACCATCGATTAGTAAAAGTTTTTTGGTTGCGCTCATTTCCGGCGAGTCTATTGGTTAGACTTACCAACATGGATGATTTCCTTGAGATTCTGCGGAAGCGTGGCAGTGGCGCCCTTGGCGAAAAAATGGGAATTGAAATTCTCGAAGCATCACCACAGCGACTCGTAGCAAAGATGCCAGTTGAAGGCAATACCCAACCGATGGGCTTATTGCACGGAGGAGCAAGTGTTGTTCTTGCTGAAAGCCTTGGCTCGATCGGAACCGCTCTGCATGCAGGAGTAAATCGAAAGATTGTTGGTGTTGATATAAATGCGACTCATCATAAATCTGCTACATCTGGCTTCGTCATTGGAACTGCTACAGCTATTTCGCTGGGAAAAACTCTCTGCTGTTACGAAGTTGTGATAACCAATGAGGCTGGCGAGAGAACTTGCACCTCAAGAATTACCTGCTTGATTCTTGCCGAAAGATAGACCGACTCGCTAAAGTTGTCGGATACCAGGTCGGTTTCAGCCAGTCTGAATGACCAACTCCAGGATTGGAATCTATTTTGAATTTGGCCTCCGTCACAGTTACGAAGAGTTTTCGAAGGCACTCATCTTTTCGCAAATCCAGCTCTCTAGCGCTTCTTCTCTTGCTCTCAGTTTCTTCAATTCTCTTCCTGGGTTCAAATGCAAGTGCCACAGAAACCGCAGCTGCTCCAACAAAACTTTACGGAACAATCACTGATAAAGATGGCATTGCACTTCCTAATATAGGTATTGCCGTCACCGGGCCGGAAGAATTCACAAAAAATGTAGAAACCGATGCGCAAGGCAATTGGGAGGTTGAAATCCTCACAAAAGGAAGTTTCAACTTAACCATTAATCAAGATGACCTACCTGAGGGGCAATCTCTAACAGACCCAACAAAGGCAACAATCAGAGCCAACGTATTTTCGTTGGGCAACGACCTAAAACTTCTCTTCCCGATAGGTCCTGGTATAGCCAAGGCCAGTATGTTAGAACGTTCCGCACAACTTGCACTCGATGGCCTGATTTTGGGTCTTGTCATTGGACTAGCCGCCCTCGGTCTAAACCTAATCTTTGGAACAACTGGTTTAACAAATTTTGCCCATGGTGAAATTCTTACAATGGGTGGACTGCTCATCTATTACTTAAGCGCAGTCCTAAAATTCCCGGTATTAGTCGCCGCTCCAATCGGGGTTCTTCTCGGAGCATTTATATCTGGATTCCTGCAGGATAGATATCTTTGGAAACCCTTGCGTAAGCGAGGCACTGGACTTATTGCAATGCTCGTAGTTTCAATTGGACTTGCAATCTTTTTGCGTTATTTCTTCCTCTTCCTGTTTGGCGGAGATACTAGACAGCTCCCACAATATGCTGGGCAGGCAGGATTAGAATTTGGTCTTGTAAGTATTACTCCAAAGTCAATTCTGACAACAAGTATTGGGATCATTTTAATAATCCTTGCAACGCTCTGGTTATTGAAAACTCGCATGGGCAAAGCAAGCCGCGCGGTTTCAGATAATCCAGCCCTAGCCTCAGCTTCTGGAATTGATGTTCAGAAAGTAATTAGAGCGGTCTGGGTTTTGGGAGCTGCCCTAGCGACCTATGCGGGTGTAATCATCACTATAAATCAAGGCGTAAGTTTCTTGATGGGACAGGACATGTTGCTCTTGATCTTCGCCGCCGTCACCTTGGGTGGGCTCGGTACCGCAAATGGCGCCTTAGTTGGGTCTCTAATCATTGGCTTATTCGTCCAACTTTCAACCTTATTTATACCAACAGAGCTTAAATATGTGGGTGCGCTAATTATCTTAATTATTATTTTGATCATTAGGCCACAGGGAATTTTGGGTAAGAAAGAGAGGATTGGGTAGATGGACTTTCTCTTTATTACACAGCAGACGCTAAGCGCAACGATTGGTGTAAACACAATAATCTTCGCTCTCGCAGCTATCGGCCTTAACATGCACTTCGGATATACCGGACTCCTAAACTTCGGACAAGCAGGCTTTTTGGCAATTGGTGCATACAGTGTTGCTGTCCCCGTCGTCTCATTTGGCATCCCACTTTGGATTGCTTTTCTAATTGGAATCTTTAACTCAATAATCTTTGCCCTACTTCTTGGAATTCCTACACTGCGGCTTCGGGCAGATTATCTTGCGATCGTAACTATTGCTGCCGCCGAGATCGTCCGACAGATTGCACGATCCGCAACATTCAACGAGTGGCTAGGTGGATCTGATGGAATCACCGGAAAATTTGGAAAAGAGTTCTTCGATCTCAACCCATTTAAGTCAGGCTTAGATACCCCAATCCTTCGCTTCAATGCCAATGACCTCTGGGTTGTAATCGTGGGTTGGAGCCTGGTTGCAGTAATTACATTTGTAATGTGGATTATGGTCAACTCACCATGGGGACGCCTAATGCGCGCCATTCGTGAAGACGAGGATGCGGTTCGCTCTCTCGGAAAAAATGTCTACCTCTACAAAATGCAATCTCTGATTATTGGTGGTGTTATCGGTTCTATCGGCGGATTTGTTTATGCCTTATCTCGCCAATCTGTTCAGCCAGATAACTATGGAACCGCTCTAACCTTCTTCGCTTACACCGTTCTTATTCTTGGAGGCGCTGCAAGAGTCTTCTCTCCAGTAGTTGGAGCAATGATTTTCTGGTTCTTGATCGTATTTATCGAGCAGATTTTGCGTCAAGGTGTTAGCAATAATCTGATTCCAGATTGGTTGATCGGCGTAAATCAAGTTGGACAAATTAGATTCATGTTAATGGGTCTTGGACTGATGGCGCTAATGATTTTTAGGCCACAAGGTATCTTTGGTGATAAGAAGGAGTTGGCACTTGATGCAAAAGCCTAAGAGCGCAGATGTAGATTTTGCATCAACAACTTCCCCTACTCCGGGCTCTGCAAAATCAGATCCGATTCTTGTTGCGGATAAGATAGTTCGACAATTTGGTGGGCTTACTGCTGTAAATGTCGATCACCTTGAAATTCAGAGAGGGTCAATCACTGCACTGATCGGACCAAATGGCGCCGGAAAGACCACCTTTTTCAATCTCTTGACTGGTTATGACAGCCCAAACTCTGGAACATGGAGCTTCAACGGAAGAGAGCTTAATGGAATTCCACCTCATAAAGTTGCCCGTTTAGGAATGGTGAGAACATTCCAATTAACAAAGGCCCTATATCGATTGACCGTTATCGAAAATATGGCGCTTGGTGCTCGCAACCAAAAAGGCGAATCTGTTTTGCGTTCAGTATTTCCATGGATTTGGCGCGCTCAAGAGGCTGAGATTCGTGCTCGTGCAACTGAAATATTGCGAAAGTTCAAACTTCTGGAGAAACAAGATGATTTTGCCGCGGCACTATCTGGTGGACAGCGCAAACTCCTTGAGATGGCGCGTGCGCTTATGGTTGAGCCAGAGATGATCATGCTAGATGAGCCAATGGCAGGTGTTAATCCAGCTCTCAAACAATCACTCCTAGAACACATCAAAGAGCTGCGAACCGAGGGAAAGACAGTCTTGTTCGTTGAACATGACATGGATATGGTGCACGAGATTAGCGATTGGGTAATTGTTATGGCGCAAGGTGCAGTCATAGCTGAAGGAACGCCGGCCTCAGTTATGGGCAATGAAGAAGTTATTGCGGCCTATCTTGGTGCGCACCATAACGACGACTTATCTGCCAGCCAGGAAGGTGCATAAAAATGGCCGCCACACCTTCAACTGCAACAGCGCTAGTTGATGCCAAAGATTTGGTAGCAGGCTATCTGCCTGGCATTAACATTCTCAACGGATGCAATCTCTACGCAAATCAGGGAGAGCTAGTTGGAATTATTGGCCCCAATGGTGCCGGAAAATCGACTCTCCTAAAGGCGCTCTTTGGATTAGTGAAAGTCCGAGAGGGCCAAGTCACCTTGAATGGTGAGACGATTACGAACATGCGAGCCGATGAACTCGTAAGCCGTGGAATAGGTTTTGTGCCACAGAGCAACAATGTTTTCCCTTCACTCACCATTGAAGAGAATTTGCAGATGGGCGCTTTTCAAGCCCCTGCTCTATTTAATGAGCGCTTTGATTTTGTGGTAAACCTCTTTCCAACTCTTGGAACTCGCCGCAAACAACGCGCCGGCTCGCTATCTGGAGGAGAACGCCAGATGGTTGCAATGGGACGTGCTCTGATGATGAATCCATCCGTGCTCTTACTCGATGAACCTAGCGCCGGGCTATCCCCAGCTTTACAAGATGAAGTTTTCGTCCGAGTTAGAGAGATAAATAAGATTGGCGTAACCGTGATTATGGTGGAGCAGAATGCTAGAAGGTGTCTGCAAATTGTCGATCGGGGTTACGTTTTAGATCAAGGTACAAATGCTTATGAGGGAACCGGAAAATCACTATCTACGGATCCAAAGGTTATAGAACTCTACCTAGGCACCCTCGCTCAGCAGAAATAGTAAAAATAGTAAAAATAGTAAAAAGTTAGCGCTCAGATAAAAGTAAGAGAGGCCCGCCGTTTAAAACGGCGGGCCTCTCCATTTCTACTTTTCTGCTATTGGCAGCTAATTACTCGCCCGCTGGCACATCACCAGAGATGAACTCTGCTGGAAGTGCTACGTACTTATCGTTAGCTGTGTATTGGTAGATACCCATAGTTGCATATGAAGGATCTCCATTGTCAGCGAACTCGACTGGACCAGAAACACCGTCGTAGTCGATATCTTCGCCATCAGCGATTAGCTCTTTGCAAGCCGCAAAGGTTGTGCACTTTGTGCCACCCTTTGAAACAGATACTAGGTTGTCACGGATTGTCTGACCATCCGTTGCACCACCTTGTTCTGCTGCAAGTGCAATCAGAATAATTGCATCATATGACTCAGGAGCATATGAGAAGTCTGTCAGTCCTGGATCTACTCCAAGTAGACGCTTTTGAAGTGTGTCATCAGCAAATACACCAGGAAGAGTAGCTTTTACGCCATTCATGATTCCTGCAGGTAGATCCTTGTAAGCACCACTTGAAAGGTTTCCATCAACAAGATAGGTCTTGACCTTATCTGGGCCAATTCCTTGCTTGATTAGTTCAGTGAAAATCTTCGCTGTCTCATCAAAGCCGATGATTGCAATTGCATCTGGCTTTGCAGCCTTTGCCTTTGCAACATCTGCTGAGAATTCAGCAGCTTGTGGGTTGTAAACGATTGTTGAAGATGTTCCAGTAAATGCGGCAGCTGCATACTTAGCTAGACCGTTACCGTAAGCATCATCAAGGTTTAGGAATACAGCATTTTTCGCGCCTTCTTTAGCCATTAGTTGACCAAGAACTGCTCCCTGGAAGGTATCTGATGGTGCGGTGCGGAAGTAGTATCCATCATCATCATAATTTGTGAAGTCAGGTGAAGTGTTAGCTGGTGAGAAGTGAACGATTTTTTCGCCAGCAATCTTGTCGATTACTGTGAAAGAAACTCCTGAAGATGCTGCACCAACGATTGCACTAACGCCAGCTGATATATGTGAATCAGTTGTTTGTTGTGCAATGTCAGAACTTGTGTCTCCTGAATCGCCACGGATGTGCTCTATGTTCTCGCCTAATACGCCACCGGCCGCATTGATTTCTTCAACTGCTAAATCAACACCAGCAAACTCTGGGGGCCCTAGGAATGCAAGACTTCCTGTCTCAGGAAGTAGTGAACCTATTTTTAATGGACCAGAAGCGTTGTTTCCGCTACCGCAGCTTACTAAGACTAAGCTTGCAACAGTTGCAACAGCGATCAAGGTCGCTTTTTTGAATTTCTGCATTTTTTCCCTTTCAGTATGTGCCTACTTGAACTTGTATAGCTAGAGTCCAAAGAGGATGTCCGAAGCATAACTCGATTTAAATTTTGGGTAAATAGATTTAGCGTGTTTCAAGGGAGTAAAAACCAGGATTTATTTCAGAAATCAAACTTTTCGGCCTTTTCAGGGTCAGTTACTGCTAAAGCCACCTCCTTCATCGAGAGCCTCCGGTCCATCGCAGACCTCTGGATCCAGCTAAAAGCTTCTGGTTCACTCAAATCCATCGCCTTCATCAAGATGCCTTTGGCCCGGTCAATGATTTTTCTGGTTTCCAATCTTTCATACAAATCTGCGACCTCCTCTTTTAAAGTTCGCATCTGAAGGTGCCTGCTAATAGCTATTTCTATTGCAGGAGTTAAGTCGCTAATGCTAAACGGCTTTACGACATATGCCATCACGCCCGCATCCCTAGCGCGCTCCACTAACTCCTTCTGACTAAATGCGGTGAGCATTAAAACTGGTGAAATCTCAATTATTTCTTGGGCCGCTGAAATTCCATCAAGCTCTGGCATTTTTACATCAAGGATCGCGAGATCTGGCTTTAACTCCTTTGCAAGAGTCACTGCCTCAACTCCGTTAGTTGCCTGGCCTACAACTTCGTAACCAGCCTCGGTAAGCATTTCAACTAGGTCAAGACGAATTAGGGCTTCATCTTCGGCAACCAAAATTCTGGCTGCTCTATTTTCGGCCGTATTTTTTAAATTATTTGACATGTGCCTCGAGTCGGATTTGAACCGACACTGTGCGGATTTTGAGTCCGCCCTCTCTACCGTTGGAGTACCGAGGCAATTATTCCCTGAATTTTTCTTAATTTACCTCCCCCACTTTAACTACTTACGATATGCCGGAGCAATTCCTTCAACTGCATCGCCAACACGGTGAACTCGCATAGCGTTGGTCGAACCCGGAATTCCGGGTGGCGAACCTGCAACGATTATGACGCTCTCGCCCTTAGAAACGCGATTGGAGTCGATAAGAATTCGGTCAACCTGGGCAACCATTTCATCAGTATGCGAAACCATCTGGGTAATCTTTGGCTCGATTCCCCAAGAGAGCGCCAACTGATTAAAGACTTCGATGGTTGGGGTTAACGCCATAATATTTATTGGAGAACGAAGTCTCGACATCCGGCGTGCGGAATCACCGCTCTGAGTGAAGGCGACTAGATACTTTGCCCCAATGATTGCTCCAACCTCTGTTGCGGCCTTAGTGATTGCGCCACCTTTGGTTTTTGGGTCATGCCGCAGAGCAGGAATTCGATCCAACATAACTTCTTCAGTTCGTTCAATGATTCGGGCCATGGTTGCAACAGCTTCAATCGCAAATTCACCAATACTGGTTTCACCGGAGAGCATCAGAGCATCTGCCCCATCTAGAACCGCATTAGCGCAATCTGTTGCCTCAGCTCTAGTCGGCCTGGAATTTGTAATCATCGAATCAAGCATTTGTGTTGCCACGATTACCGGCTTGGCTGCCTCACGGGCCAGCATTACGCATTGCTTCTGAACTAGTGGGACTTCTTCGATTGGCATTTCAACACCGAGGTCACCTCTTGCGACCATGATGCCGTCGAAGGCAGCAATAATTTCTTCTAAGTTATCAACGGCCTGCGGTTTCTCAATCTTTGCAATAACTGGGCGACGAATTCCCTCTTGATCCATAATCAAATGGACATCTTTAATATCTTTTGCGCTACGAACAAATGAGAGCGCAATGAAATCAGCACCTGCACGCAGTCCCCAGCGTAAATCTTCCTTATCTTTCTCTGACAGTGCCGGAACCGAAACCGCTACTCCCGGAAGATTGATTCCTTTGTTATTGCTCACGGCGCCCGGTTCGATGCACTTTGTGATTACATCATTACCCTTAACCTCAACAACTTCTACCGTAACTTTTCCATCGTCGATAAGAATTCGATCACCTGGCTTGCAATCTCCGGGAAGTCCTTCATAAGTCGTGCCAACCCGCTCCTTGGTGCCAGGAACTTCATCAGTAGTAATTGTAAAAATATCGCCACGTGCGAGATGGTGTGGACCATCTTCAAATCTTGCTAGGCGAATTTTTGGTCCCTGTAGATCAACAAGTATCGCAACCGCTACACCAGCTTTAAGTGCCGCTGCCCGAACCGAATCAAGCCGGGCTTGATGTTCTGGATAACCTCCGTGTGACAAATTAAGACGCGCCACATTCATGCCAGCAGCAATTAACTCATCAACTTTTCCTGGTGCTTCAACAGCTGGTCCCATCGTGCAAACAATCTTTGCTCTACGCATTTTTTCGAGACCGCTTTCTAATTATTTACTTCATTGTTTCGAGAAATCTACTAGACCATAATTGGTCGAGCAGTTGGTTCGATTGGTGCAGGTAATTGGGTTTCACCAACTAAGAATTCATCGACTGCTGCAGCGGCGCTACGACCTTCAGCAATTGCCCAAACAATCAGAGATTGTCCACGGCCAGCATCGCCAGCAACATAAACACCTTCGACTGCAGTTGAATAACTGTCATCACGAATGATATTTCCACGATCGTCAAAGGCGACTTCAAGTTGCTTCAAAAGTTCGGACTTCTCTGGACCGACGAATCCCAGTGCTAGAAAGACTAAATCTGCCGGCAATTCTCTTTCAGAGCCTTCGACCTTGGTGAACTTGCCATCGATGAGTTCTGTTTCAACTAATTTGATGGCACGTAGATTGCCCTTTCCATCGCCAAGAAACTCTTCAGTTGAAGCTGCGAACATCCGCTCGCCCGCTTCTTCATGTGCACTACTTACTCGATAAATCATCGGATAAGTTGGCCATGGTTGAGAAGAAGGTCGCTCTTCAGTCGGTCTAGGCATAATTTCGAGTTGAGTAACGCTAGCTGCGCCTTGGCGAATAGCAGTTCCTAAGCAGTCCGCTCCAGTGTCCCCGCCACCAAGAATTACCACATGCTTTCCCTTGGCATTTATCTGTGGCTCGCCACTCAATTCGTTTAGTCCTTGCGCATTACCCCAAGGTAAATACTCCATAGCTTGGTGAACGCCTTGTAATTCGCGGCCAGGCACTTGAAGATCGCGCCAGTTAGTTGCTCCGACTGCAAGAACAATTGCATCGTATTTGGATTTAAGTTCGCTGCCAGTTATATCTACACCAACATTTATTCCACTTCTAAATCTTGTGCCTTCGGCTTCCATCTGTGAAATCCGTCGATCAAGAATTGATTTCTCCATTTTGAACTCTGGGATTCCGTAGCGCAGTAATCCACCTGGCTTTGCGCCCCTTTCATATACCGCCACAGTATGTCCGGCACGCGTTAATTGTTGCGCGGCCGCCAAACCTGCTGGGCCCGAACCAATAACCGCAACAGTTTTACCGGTGAGACGTTCCGATGGAAGTGGGACAACTGAACCATTTGCGAATGCTTCTTCAATGGTGCGAAGTTCAACCTGCTTGATTGTTACTGCATCAGCATTGATGGCGACTACACATGCCGTTTCGCATGGAGCTGGACATAAACGGCCAGTAAATTCTGGAAAGTTATTGGTTGCATGCAGGCGATCAATGGCTTCGCGCATTTCGCCACGCCAGATTAAGTCGTTCCACTCTGGAATCAAGTTTCCAAGTGGACAACCTTGATGGCAGAACGGAATTCCGCAATCCATGCAACGTCCGGCTTGCTTCTTGAGAACAGATAAATCTTGTGGTTCGTAAACTTCTTTCCAATCAAGAATTCGGACATCGACTGGTCTGCGCTTCGGTGTCTCCCTTGGAGTTGTTAGAAATCCCTTTGGATCAGCCATTGACCGCCTCCATAACTACCTTGTCGACTGGTAAACCTTCACGTTCTGCTCGATCCATTGCGGCAAGAACTCGGGCATAATCTCGTGGCATAATCATGGAGATCCGCTTCTTGCTCTCTTCCCAATTTTTCAACAATTGTGCGGCTACAACTGAGCCAGTTTCGGCTTCGAAGTTAGAGAGTAAATCTCTTACATAAATTTCTTGATCTGCAGGCAGCGCCAATACATCAACTAATTCTGTATTCACTAGCGCAGCATCAAGATCTAATACGAATGCTCTGCCACCAGACATACCGGCTGCAAAGTTACGACCAGTTCGACCAAGAACTAAGGCAATTCCACCAGTCATATATTCGCAACCGTGATCACCAATTCCTTCAACGACTGCAACTGCACCAGAGTTTCTCACACAAAAACGCTCTCCCACTCGGCCTCGAATAAATATCTGACCAGAAGTAGCGCCATAGCCAATTACATTTCCAGCGATAACATTTAATTCCGAAGCAAAAGTTGCTTTCTCATCTGGTCGCACAATTACTCGACCACCTGATAGGCCCTTTCCAACATAGTCATTCGCATCGCCATAAAGTCGCAGAGTTAGGCCCTTTGGTATGAATGCTCCGAAAGAGTTTCCAGCGGTTCCATGGAATGAAATATTCACAGTGTTATCAGGAAGGCCAGCACCTCCAAACTTGCGAGTTATTTCAGAGCCCAACATTGTGCCAACCGTGCGGTTAATATTCTTAATCGGCATTTCAATATTCACAGATTCCCCGGACTTGAGTGCTGGAGCTGCGAGTTCGATTAATTGATTATCAAGTGCTTTAGCTAAGCCGTGATCTTGAGTAGTTGAATTTCTACGAGGTGCATCAGTATCGAATACCGGTGCCTGCAACAGCGGAGCCAAGTCGAGACCACTTGCCTTCCAATGTTTAATTGCTTTCTTGGTGTCCAAGTATTCAACTTGCCCGATAGCTTCTTGCAGCGTTCTAAAGCCGAGCTCTGCCAATATTTCACGGACTTCGTCTGCGATATATTCGAAGAAGGTTTCCACGAATTCCGGCTTACCATTGAACTTTGCGCGTAATTCTGGATTCTGGGTTGCGACGCCAACTGGGCAAGTATCTAGATGACAAACTCGCATCATTACGCATCCAGATACAACAAGTGGCGCAGTAGCAAAACCAAATTCTTCGCCACCCAAAAGGGCTGCAATAACAATGTCACGTCCAGTTTTCATCTGGCCATCTACCTGAACAACAATGCGGTCACGCAATCCATTTAGCATCAAGGTCTGTTGAGTTTCAGCAAGACCTAGCTCCCAAGGCGCTCCGGCATGCTTTAGCGAAGTAAGTGGAGATGCTCCGGTTCCGCCATCGTGACCAGAGATCAGAACCACATCGGCATGCGCTTTGCTTACGCCAGCCGCAACAGTTCCTACTCCAACTTCTGCAACCAACTTCACATGAACGCGAGCATTCTTATTCGCATTCTTTAAATCGTGGATAAGTTGAGCCAGATCCTCAATTGAATAAATATCGTGATGAGGCGGTGGTGAAATTAAACCAACGCCAGGGGTTGAATAACGAACCTTTGCAATCCATGGATAAATCTTGCCACCAGGAAGTTGTCCGCCTTCGCCAGGCTTCGCTCCTTGCGCCATCTTTATTTGGATATCATCGGCATTAACTAGATATTCGCTAGTAACTCCAAATCGACCTGAAGCAACCTGTTTAATCGAAGATCTTCGAGAATCGCCATTCGCTTCAAGCTTGTAGCGTTCTGGATCTTCCCCGCCCTCGCCAGTATTTGATTTACCACCAAGACGATTCATGGCTATCGCAAGAGTCTCGTGCGCTTCTGCAGATATCGAACCATATGACATGGCTCCAGTAGAGAAGCGTTTTATGATATCTGAGCGAGATTCAACTTCTTCAATTGGGATGGCTGGGCGTACTCCAGTTTTGAATTCAAAGAGACCCCGAAGTGTCATCAATCGCTTTGATTGATCATCTACCCGACTGGTGTAGCGCTTAAAAATGTCATATCGCTTATTGCGGGTTGCATGTTGCAACGCAAATACAGTTTCTGGGTCGAACAAATGTGGTTCGCCCTCGCGTCGCCATTGATATTCGCCACCAATCGGCAAGCGTTTTGTTCCAGGAATTTCGCCCCCTGGTGGATATGCGATGTGATGACGGGCTATAGTTTCTTGAGCAATCATGTCGATTGATACGCCGCCAAGTTTTGAAGTCACGCCAACGAAATATTCATCAACTACTTCACGAGATAAACCAATGGCTTCAAATACTTGGGCACCGGTATATGAAGCTATTGTCGAAATGCCCATCTTTGACATAACTTTTAGAACACCTTTGCCAAGTGACTTAATTAAATTCGCAACAGCTTTCTCTGGGGTAATTCCAGTGATAACACCCTGACGAACTAAATCTTCGGCTGACTCCATTGCAAGATAAGGATTAATCGCTGCTGCTCCGAAGCCGACAAGAAGTGCAACATGGTGAACTTCGCGCACTTCCCCAGATTCAACAACTAGACCAACCTTGGTGCGGGTTTTCTCGCGGATTAAATGATGATGAACCGCGGCAGTCAATAGAAGCGATGGGATTGGTGCATCTTCGGCATCGCCATCACGATCTGACAGCACAATTATGTGCGCACCATCTTTGATTGCTTGGGAAACTTCTTGACGAATCTCGGTGATTCGATTGGCTAGCGCCTCGCCCCCACCTTGCACTGGAAAGAGGCCGCGAACAACATGCGCTGCAAAGCCTGGATGGTTTCCATCTGCATTAACGTGAATCAACTTTGCGAGTTCGTCATTATCAATCACTGGAAAATCGAGAGCGATTTGACGACATGAAGCTGGTCCTGGAACAAGAAGATTAAACTCTGGACCCACGGTGCTCGATAAACTAGTAACTAATTCTTCTCGAATTGCATCCAGTGGCGGGTTGGTAACTTGTGCAAATAGCTGTGAGAAATAATCGTAAAGAAGTCTTGGCTTTGCAGATAGCGCAGCAATCGGTGAATCTGATCCCATCGATCCAAGCGCCTCGCCGCCAGATTTAGCCATTGGTGTCAAAATAATTCTGATCTCTTCTTCGGTATATCCGAATGCACGTTGGCGTCTCAGAACTGAAGAGTGCGGATAAACAATATGTTCACGAGAAGGTAAATCTTCGAGGCGCACAAGTCCGGCATGCAACCATTCGCCATATGGAGCAGCGTTTGCAAGCGAATCTTTAATCTCGTCATCTTCAATGATTCGACCAGCCTCGGTATCAACCAAGAACATACGTCCTGGCTTCAATCTGCCCTTGCTCTCAATTTCTTCTGGTTCAAAATCCAGAACACCAAATTCACTAGCAAGAACTACTAAGCCAGATTTAGTTATCCAGTAACGAGATGGACGTAATCCATTGCGATCTAGAACTGCGCCGATTTGTCTACCATCTGTGAATGTGATGCAAGCAGGTCCATCCCAAGGTTCCATAATGCTTGAGTGGAAGGCATAGAAATCTTTTCGGGACTGCGGCATCGTTGCATGGTTCTCCCATGCTTCAGGAATCATCATCAAAACTGAATGCGGAAGTGAACGACCGCCCAGATAAAGGAGTTCTAGAACTTCATCAAAAGAACCAGAGTCGCTACTTGAGTCATCGACAATTGGAAATAATCGATTCAAATCTCCCGGAATTATTTCACTAGCCAACAGAGACTCACGTGCTCGCATCCAGTTGCGGTTTCCACGAACTGTATTTATCTCACCGTTATGTGCGATGAATCGATATGGATGTGCAAGCGGCCAGGAAGGGAAGGTATTTGTTGAGAATCTGGAATGAACCAGAGCAAGTGTTGAAACAACGCGATCATCAGATAAATCTGGGAAGAATTCCTCAAGTTGCCCGGTTGTAAGCATTCCCTTATAGACAATTGTTCTTACCGAGAGTGAAGGAACATAAAGTGGGAAGCGGTGCTCTATTCGCTTTCTAAAGCAGAACGCTAATCGCTCTAAATCTAAATCAAACTCACTATTGATACCCGCGACAAAAATCTGCTCAAATTTAGGCATTACAGATAGCGCGGTTTTACCAATTGATTTGGCATCGATTGGGAGATCACGCCATCCAAGAACTTGTAGTCCTTCTTCATGCGCAATTGCTTCGATGGCCGCACGATCTGAAAATGACTTATCAATGAAAATTATGCCGGTCGCATACTTGCCAGCCTCTGGCAATTTGAAATCAATAACTTCGCGATAGAACGCATCTGGAATACAAATCAAAATTCCGGCGCCATCGCCGCTATCTGGTTCGGCTCCGGTTGCACCACGGTGCTCCATGTTTCGAAGCGCGGTTAAACCTTGAGAGACAATTTCGTGGGTAGCTTTTTTAGTTAACGTTGCGACCATAGCAACACCACAAGAGTCGCGCTCTTGAGTTGGGTCATATAAACCCTGTGCCGATGGCACCGTTGAAAATAAAGTCACGAAAACTCCCAAAAAATTATGAGGTGATTCGGGACGACAATGGCCCAAAGGATTTAACGACTAAATATTACAGGTGAAGGATAGCAATCGCTCCCCGAATTATAGAATTTAGATACCTGTAAGGTGGACCAGAGAGCCAATTCCCGCGGTGATTGCCATGCCTAGAGAGCCACCAATCAAGATGCGAATCGTAGTTTTGAGGTAAGAAGAGCCTGCTATCCGAGCGCTTAAAACCCCAGTTCCGATAAGTCCAGCGACGGTAAAGCCAATAATGCTTAGGACCTTCGTGCCCAAGGTTGGTGCGAGTGCGCCAGCAAATGGAATAAGTCCACCGGCCGTGAAACTTAGGGCAGAAGCTATCGATGCCTGAACTGGGCGCGCTTTAGTATGTGGAAACTGTCCAAGTTCATCACGAAGATGCGCTTCAAGAGCATCTCTTTCAGTCATAGCTTTCGCAACCTCGGTTGCTAATTTTCGATTGAGACCACGGTTCATATAAATTTCAATTAACTCTTCTAATTCACCAGCCGGATCTACTGCAAGGTGTTCCATCTCCAACAACCGATCTGACTCTTCAATATCGTTCTGTGATCTAACAGAGATGTATTCACCAACCGCCATAGACATTGCGCCGGCAGCAATCCCAGCAGCACCAGCTGTGACTAGAAAATTATCTGCACGCGCGGCCGAGACACCAATCATCAAGCTTGCAGTTGAAACCAGACCGTCGTTTGCGCCAAGAACTGCAGCTCGTAACCACCCAGCACGATGGGTTTTATGATTAGCATTCCTGCGATAAACATCTTCTAAAGCCATGGACTAACCATATCTCTTGCCTCTAGGACTTTTGGGTATTTCCTGAAATTCTTCTAAGAAAAAGGGTCAGTGCTCCAAAAAACAGCATTCCAGCTACCCACATATTTAGTCGGATTCCAAATATCAAATTGGCTTCATCAATTCGAATCGCTTCTATGAAGAAGCGCCCAAGTGAATATGCCAGAACATAGAAAATGAATACCGTCCCAGTTTTAAAAAAGTTTTTGAAAAACTTCACTCTCATGATTAGTGCCGCAACAAAGAAGCACCAAATTGCTTCATAAAGGAAAGTCGG
>DDMR01000039.1:1051-8366 GCA_002340925.1 Actinobacteria bacterium UBA2541 | reverse complement strand
ATATACCAACGAGCCATATCTGAAAGATCGCCATATCCATCACCGAAGAACAATGGCTTGCCATCTTTCCAGAGTGATTGGTGAACGTGCATACCTGAACCATTGTCACCGAATAGTGGCTTTGGCATGAAAGTTGCGGTCTTGCCAGCTTCCCATGCGGTGTTCTTGATGATGTATTTGAACTTCATGACATCATCGCCAGCATTCAAAATATCTGAGAAGCGATAGTTAATTTCCATCTGTCCTGCAGTTCCCACTTCGTGGTGTGAACGCTCGACTAGAAGTCCGGCTTCGCCAAGTTTCATAACCATCTGGTCGCGGAGGTCTGCGAATTGATCGGTTGGTGAAACTGGGAAGTATCCACCCTTGATGCGTGTGCGATACCCACGGTTTGGTGTGCCATCTGGATCGTATTCAACCCCGGTATTCCATGCGCCTTCATAGGAATCGATGTGGTGGTAAGACTCGTTCATGCCAGTCTTAAAACGAATTGCATCGAATACGTAGAACTCGGCTTCAGGTGCGAAGAATGCAGTGTCTGCAATTCCGGTTCCCTGTAAATACTTAACAGCTTTTGCTACAACGCCACGTGGGTCACGTGAATACGGCGAACCGTCTACTGGGTTGTGAACTGAGAAGAGAATTACCAAAGTTTTAACATCACGGAATGGATCGATGAATGCTGATTCTGGAATAGGAAGCAACTTCATATCTGATTCGTGAATTGCTTGGAAACCACGGATTGAAGAACCATCAAACATTAGACCATCAGTAAAAACTGCTTCGTCAAATGATTCAACTGGAACGTTGAAGTGGTGTTGGATACCTGGAAGGTCAATAAAACGAACATCGACTAGCTTTACATTCTCTTTCTTGATGTAAGCAAAAACTTCTGCAGAATTCTTAAACATTTCTCTCCCGATTTAGGATTAGTCATATCGGCCAGGTGCTTCGCTGCGCCTGCCAATCTGGTTGGTGATGGGGAAAATATAGGTGGTCAACGTAAAAAACGGTTAACCGAATTGTTACATTTATGTTTCACCTTTCAGGTGGGGTTGCGGCTCACGAAGATATAGGAACAGATAGCCTTGGGGGATGGTTAAAGCAGGCACGGGCCGTCGATTTCTGGCTCTGATTATCGATTGGCTGATGTGTCTGCTCATCTCGAGCCTGGTGGGATTCGGATCTAGGTCGATCAGCACGCTAGTTATCTTCTTCATCCAGGTCAGTATTTTGACCACTTTGCAGCAGGCGTCAGCAGGTCAGCGGATACTGCGAATGCGAGTGGTGGATTTTACAAATTATGGAGTTGTGCCGGCCCGGAAAGTTTTGATTAGAACGCTTCTAATCTGCCTAGTGCTCCCAGCAGTTTTTACTCGAGAGGGCAGGGGATTGCATGACTGGGTCGCAAATTCTGTAGTTGTGAAAAACACTAAAGCTTAATTAACGTTTAGGAATTTTGGCATTTCGATTGATTGGCATTGGACCCTTAGGAATTGGAATATTCAATCCACCAACAGCTTTGATTCGACTACGAAGTTCTCGCAACTGAACTTTATTAAGTTTTTTTGGCAACTTCTTTAGATGCTTCTGTAGTTTACGAAGTGGAACTTGACCAGCACCTTCACCAACAATTACTTCGGTTAGTGCAACACCTGGGATAAAGCGCTCCATCTTGCGACGCTCATCTAGCAGAAGTTGTTTGACTGCGGGGCTACCTTCTCCCACGAGAACGATGCCTGCGCGACCGACACTTCGGTGCACCATATCTTGGTTACGAGCAACACTGACTGCTGTAGTTGTTGTAAATCCTTTGCGAATCGCCATCAAGACCGAAGCTCCTGCACCAAGTTGATCCTTGATTGATAAAAATGCTGCGGTATTGGCTTGCCGGGTAAAGACGAAGAATGCAGTTAGAAATGCAATTGGAAACGAAATAATTGAGAAGTAGATTGGGTGATCAAAATTTAAGCCAAGAATAAGTCCAATGCTCATTACTACGACGAAGGAAAGTATCATCCACAAAAATGCAATTGGCTGGTGCTTGCGAACTAGGGCGAAGGCTTCTTTGAGGACCTTCATCTGCCCTTTCTTCTCGCTCTTAACTTTTTCGGCCGGAACTTTTTCGGCCTTAGCTTTTCTCTTAAATAGAGCCATTACGCCTTCTCCTCATTCTTTGCTTTCTCTCTTTCTTGTTTAAGCAAATGCTCTGCCCATTCTATTTCAACTTGCTCAGGGGTTGGTGCCGTTCCACCTAAACGAGCTGGCGCCCATCGCTGTCCAACATGTGAATCTGGATACGAATCTTGCACTTGTGTTAGTAGGTCCTTCATCTGCTGACGTAAATTAGCTTCCGCTTCATCTACATCCTGCCCTTTTTTAACTATAAAAGGTTGGCCAAATGCGACAGTGATGGGGAACTTATTCCGCTTCCAATTTGGCTTTACCTTCTTTGTGAAAATTCGCTGGCTGCCCCAGACAATTGTTGGAATTATCGGAGTATCTGATCCCATAGCCAATCGAACCGCACCGGTTTTCAATTCTTTAATTTCAAAACTCCGGCTAATTGTTGCCTCCGGAAAGATCCCAACTATTTCACCTGCGCGCAAATACCGCAGGGCCGCAACAAAAGAACTAGAGCCGCTAGATCGATCAACGGAAATGTGGTGCATGCCGCGCATTAGTGGGCCAGCAATTTTGTGATCAAAGATCTCTTTCTTTGCCATGAAGCGGACATATCGCTTGCGTGGCAGAACCCCAGTTCCCGTAATGGCAAAGTCCAAATATCCGATGTGGTTGATGGCGAGAACTGCGCCACCTGTTGCGGGAATGTTCTCTGTGCCCTTGAAATCAAATTTCAATCCTAAATATTTCCAGAGCGTCTTTATCGTTACAACAACTGGGGGATAGACGAAATCACGCATTAGATATTTGCTCGTTTTTCTTGTGCTTGCTTATACAACCTGCCCGCGCGATAACTTGATCGAACAAGTGGGCCGCTCATTACGCCAGCAAATCCAATGTCATTTGCCTCAGCGCTAAGTTCAACAAACTCATTTGGTTTGACCCAACGTTCGACCGGATGGTGCTTAGGTGTTGGTCGCAAATATTGGGTGATCGTAATTAAGTCACAACCGGCAGCATGAAGGTCTATCAGGGCTTGGGTTACTTCTTCGCGGGTTTCGCCCATTCCAAGAATTAGATTCGACTTGGTAATTAAACCAAAAGCTCGGGCTTGCGAAATCACATCGAGTGAACGCTCGTATCTAAAGGCCGGGCGAATCCTTTTAAATATTCGGGGAACGGTCTCAAGATTATGTGCAAAAACTTCAGGACGAGTTTCAAAGACTTCATTTAACAGATGTGACTTACCGCTGAAATCTGGAGCCAACATTTCGACGCCAGTGCCTGGATTTAGTTCATGGACTTTGCGAATTGTTTCGGCATACAACCAGGCGCCCTCATCTTCTAAATCGTCACGAGTTACACCAGTGATGGTTGCATATTTAAGTTGCATAGTTTGTACAGATTCAGCAACCCGGCGAGGCTCATCTCGATCTAGGGGATCAGGTTTTCCGGTATCGATATTGCAGAAGTCGCAACGTCGGGTGCATTTTTCGCCACCTATTAAGAAAGTTGCTTCGCGATCTTCCCAACATTCAAAAATATTTGGACAGGCTGCTTCTTGGCAGACTGTGTGTAGGCCTTCCTTTGCAACCAACGAACGAAGCGCGGTGTATTCCGGCCCCATGATTGCGCGGGTCTTAATCCATTCAGGCTTGCGTTCAATTGGAACCGCGGCATTACGAGCTTCAATTCGAAGTAATGGCCGACCTTCCGGAGCGAGTGTCATTCTGAAATCCGTTCTAGTGCAGTCAATAAATGACGTTCAAGGACAGGTAGAACTTCCTCAATCGAAATATCTTTGCCAAGCTCTTTTGCGAGTGAAGTAACGCCAGTATCGGTGAATCCGCATGGCGAAATGTGATCATAGGCAGTGAGATCAGGATTTATATTCAAGGCAAACCCATGCATGGTTACGCCCTTCGCCACTCGAATTCCAATCGCAGCAATCTTTCGATCTGATTTCGAATCTCGGATCCAGACCCCGCTCCGTTCGCAATACCTCTCAGTTCTCAAATCAAATTCTGCGCAGACATCGATTAGTGCGCTCTCAATTTCGCGGACAAATCCGACTACATCATTTCGATTACGCAATTTAACGATTGGGTAACCAACAATTTGGCCTTCACCATGCCAGGTAATTTTTCCGCCGCGGTCAACATCAATTACCGGTGTTCCATCGATTGGTCGTTCTTCAATTTGCGTGCGCCGGCCTGCGGTGTAAACCGAAGGATGCTCAACCAAAATCAATGTATTTGGAATTCGACCCTCGATAACCCCAGACTGAATTTCACGTTGGTATTCCCAGGCTTTTTTATAGTCGACAAGACCTAAGTGTTCTACCGCTATCTGACCAGAATTCACTCTGAGGCTTGAAGTCTTCGCATACATAGGTCTGAGCCTAAGGTAACCTACGGCTCTTAACCAATTATTAGGGCTTAAATCCAAAAGGCTTGGAAAGGCTAGGCATGTTCTCAGACGCTAAATCAAAAACCTCAAAAACTCGAACAATTAAGGGGCGCAAACCGCTTTGGCTGGCCATCGTTGTAGTCATCGTATGGATGTCAATCTCAAGTTTCACGGGGCCGCTATTTGGCAAGCTTTCGACAGTTCAAGAGAATAACAACTCCTCTTTCCTGCCTGAAGATTCGGTAGCCACAAGGGCAGCAAATGCAATCACAAAATTTTCAGATAGCGCGAATGATCAGATTCCAGCCCTAGTTCTCTTCACTGGTGAAGTTACCCCAGAAAAAATTGCATCGACTCAGGCATTTGCACAGACTCTTGGTTCTAAGCCAATAGTTCACAGTGATGGCGAACTTTTGAAAAATACTGAAGGAAATGATGTTTCAATCCCAATTTCAGATTACTTTATCGATGGCGCTCCGATAACTGCCTTTCCTTCAGAAGATGGCGAAGCGATTCTTGCCAACTTTCCGATCAGCGTCCAGATTGCTACTGAATTTCTTCCAGGCAGCGAAGAGCCAGCCCTTCCTGGAATAGTCGAAGCTATCCGTTACTATGCAAATGAATTTGCAGATAGTAATAGTTTCGTAACACATACAACTGGATTTGCCGGAATTTTGGCTGATCTTTTTGGTGCATTTGGCAGCATTGACTCAACGCTTTTGACTACTACCGCAACTGTAGTTGCAATTATTTTGATTGTTGTTTACAGATCCCCAATCCTTTGGATACTGCCTTTGCTATCAGCGGGCATAGCGCTCACTCTTGCCGGCGGCGTTGTCTATCTATTGGCTAAGAATGATGTGATTACACTCGACGGACAATCACAAGGAATTCTCTCGGTTCTGGTGCTGGGCGCTGCGACGGACTATGCGCTGCTCTTGATTGCCCGTTACCGAGAAGAACTTCATCTTCACGAATCCAGATTCGATGCGATGAAAGTTGCTTGGCGTGGAGTAGTTGAACCAATCCTTGCCTCCGGAACAACTGTTGTTATAGGTCTAATGGTTCTGCTCCTCAGCCAATTAAATAACAATCGAGGACTTGGACCAGTGGGCGCAATCGGAATTATCTGTTCGATGATTACGATTTTGACACTTCTGCCCGCGCTGTTGGTTATTTTCGGACGCTGGATATTCTGGCCAAAAATTGCTCGCTTCGGTGAGGCTGATGAGAAATTAACTGGAGCTTGGGCCAAAGTTGGAGTAGCGACTGAACGTAAACCTCGTAGATATTGGATCGGTGCGACAGCGCTGCTCATAGTTTTGGCTGGCTTCTCAACAACGCTAAATGCGACCGGTCTATCAACAATTGATTCATTCACTAAGCGCACTGATTCGGTAGTCGGTCAAGAAGAATTGCTTAAGCATTTTCCTGGCGGACAGGGACAACCAACGCAAGTTGTTGTTAAAGAAGCAATTGCACCAGCTGCGATTGCAAAATTAAGATCAAATCCTGGAGTTGATTCGGTAGAAGCTATGTTTATGGGCTTTGCAGTTCCGGGAGAACCACTTCCTCCAGCAAAAGTTGTAGATGGAAATATGCTGTTGAATGTAACTTTGAAATATGCGCCAGATTCTGAAGAGGCTATTGCACTGATTCCAGGACTTCGTGCGGATATGGAGAGCCTGGATAAATCAATCCTCGTTGGTGGATCCACCTCAGTAAGTTACGACATCAATGAAGCATCCAAGCATGATCGAAATCTGATTATTCCAATCGTCCTGTTTCTGATTGCAATAATTCTTGGTTTGCTTCTACGCTCTATTTACGCAGCAGTTCTTCTTCTTGCGACCGTTGTAATTTCTTTCTTTGCCACCCTAGGCGCATGCGCAATTGTCTTCAACCATATCTTTGGTTTTGCTGGATCAGACCCGGCATTCCCATTATTCGCATTCATCTTCTTGGTCGCACTGGGTATCGACTACAACATCTTCTTGATGACTCGCGTCCGTGAAGAATCACTGAAGTTGGGAACCCGAGCAGGAATGACGAAGGCCCTAACAGTTACTGGTGGTGTGATTACATCGGCAGGAATTGTTCTGGCAGCAACATTCGCAGTTCTAGGAGTTTTGCCACTGGTATTTCTTGCCCAATTAGGTTTCGCAGTTGCCTTCGGAGTTCTGCTCGACACCATGATTGTTCGTTCGATTTTGGTTCCAGCACTGGTGCACGAAATCGGGCCAAAGGTTTGGTGGCCTTCCAAGTTACAGCATCAAGGTAAGTGAGTAAATCAGTTGTAGTAGTTGGCGCAGGTTTAGCTGGACTGACCTGCGCGATCTACCTGCAACGCCGAGGCGCAAGCGTCACGGTTCTCGAAAGTAGTGATCGCGTCGGGGGAAGAGTAAAGACAGATTCGGTCAATGGCTTTCTATTCGATCATGGCTTTCAGGTCATAAATCCAAACTATTCCGAAATCAAAAGGCTTAGTGCGCTCTCGGATTTGGAGTTCTGCGAAGTTTTTAAAAACCTTCGAATTTTTGAAGGATCAAGTGAAATAAAGATTGGATTAAGTCACCTGGTGAAAACTCTAAGCATTGGAAGTTTTGCCGAAAAAATTGAATTTGGTAAATTTTTAGTTAGCAATTCTAGAGATAGCAAACTAGGAGATTCCGGCCAGAGATTTTAAAGGTCTGTATGAAACTGCACTATCACCATTTTTGCGAGGTGTATTTCTAACTAGCCCTGATTTAATTCGGGCCGATATCGCCAGAGAGATTATTCG
>DDMR01000039.1:0-785 GCA_002340925.1 Actinobacteria bacterium UBA2541 | reverse complement strand
GTTGCCACAGATCTAACAACGGCGGCACAGATGCTTGATCTTGGCGAGATTCCAAATACTTTAAGTTCAACGACTTGGTATCACGCAACCAACGAAAATTTAACAGACGATAATTATTTGGCGTTAGACTCAAAGAGCCCAATCGTTAACTCCTTGGTCATTTCTAAGGTATCCAGAAGTTATGCGCCAGTTGGCGTGAATCTGATTTCTAGCACCACTATTGCGCCGATATCCGAGAGCGAAGTCCGAAAAGAGTTATCGAGATTCTGGAAATGTGATACCCGAAATTGGGATTTAGCTGCCCGATATGAAATAAAACAATCCTTGCCATTTAGAACCGATTTAGATCAATTGAGTCGCGCTCCGAAAACTAATGGTGGAATTTATGTCGCTGGCGACCACAGAAGCGTGCCTTCACAAAATGGCGCTATGAAATCGGGGCGCCAAGCTGCACTAGCAATTATTTAGTGAGGAACTACAAGAGTTTCTAGAGCGCTTGTTAAGTGTGGATAATCAAAGACAAATTTATCGTCCAACAAAGCTTGCGGAAGAATTTTCTTAGAGCCCAAAATCTCAGTTGAAAATCCGCCGAGCGCAAGTTTCAGTGCAAAACTTGGTGCTGGAAAAAGAGCTGGTCTATGCATCGCCCGGGCAAGAGCGGCAGTAAATTCTTGATTTGTAGATGGATTGGGCGTGGTTAGATTTACTGGCCCGGAAATTTTAGATTCCATTAGGTGGCAAATGGCCCGAACTTGATCGTGCAAGGTAATCCAAGACCACCACTG
>DDMR01000001.1:4994-5197 GCA_002340925.1 Actinobacteria bacterium UBA2541 | reverse complement strand
TTTGCAAAACCAATTCCTGGATCTAAAACTATCTGTTCGGGCAAAACTCCTGATTTTGTTAATGCAACAACTCGATCATCAAGTTCATCTTTAACTTCGCTTACAACGTTCTGATACTCGGCGGCTTTCTGCATATCTTTTGAATGTCCACGCCAATGCATCACTACATATTGAATAGCTGGATTGCTAGCGATTAGTGCTGC
>DDMR01000001.1:4523-4690 GCA_002340925.1 Actinobacteria bacterium UBA2541 | reverse complement strand
ACTGGAATAACACGATCTCGTTCTATCTCTTCCGTTACTCGATCAGCACCTGGTCTAGTTGATTCGCCACCAACATCAATTATGTCTACACCTTCGGAGATCATCTCTTTCGCACGATTGATTGCTGCTGCAAAATCAAAGTGTCGCCCGCCATCTGCAAAAGAATC
>DDMR01000001.1:2643-4361 GCA_002340925.1 Actinobacteria bacterium UBA2541 | reverse complement strand
AGGCTCATAGCTTCAGCACGTGTTGCTGGATCTCGTAATTGTCCCCGGACTGCACTCGTAATAGTTTTCGCTTCAGACTTGCGCACTCCACGCATTGACATACATAAATGTTCGCAATCAATCACAACGATAACACCGGCGGGATTTAATACTTCGACCATAGCATCAGCTATTTGCGAGGTTAGACGTTCTTGAACTTGTGGCCGCTTGGCATAAACGTCCACAAGTCTTGCCAATTTTGAAAGGCCAGTTATCTGCCCACGTTCGCCTGGAATATAACCAATATGGGCGACTCCGTGAAAAGGAGTCAGGTGGTGTTCGCAGTGTGAAAAAACTTCAATGTCACGAACGATTACAAGTTCGCGATGGCCAATATCAAATGTTGTTGATAAGACTTCTTCTGGCGTCTGCCAAAGACCCGCGAAGTTCTCTTTAAATGCGCGCGCAACCCGACCAGGGGTATCGCGTAAACCTTCGCGATTAGGGTCTTCGCCAATTGCAATAAGTAATTCCGTGACAGCCTTTTCGGCACGTTCATGATCAAACTCGCGTTTGGCACCACCATCATGTGGTCCCATAGAAACCGGAGTTATTTCATTCACTTGGTGGTGTTACTTTCTTTCTGGGCTTACGAACCGGTGCCGCTTCTTCCTCAACCACTGGTGTTTGTGGCTTTGCAGGTGAAAGCGCAACAGGCGGTTGAGTGCTTGGCTTGCGGGACTCTGAACCTGTCCATGCTGGCCGCTTTGAAACTAATCTAACCTTCTTAAAAATCACTTCGATCTCATCTTTAAGAAGTGTCTCTTTTTCAAGAAGAACTTCTACTAAATCATCAAGAATATCGCGGTTGGCAACAAGAATTTCGTAGGCCTCTTGATGCGCATTTTCAATTAAGTTTCGGATTTCTCCATCAACAATGCCAGCAATTTCCTCTGAATAATCTCTCTGGTGTCCGTAGCTGCGTCCAAGGAAAGGTTCACCTTCACTTGCGCCAAGTTTGATTGCACCGATTTTTTCAGTCATTCCATATTGTGTGACCATTGCGCGTGCCAGATTTGTGGCCTTCTCAATATCATTTGAAGCACCAGTTGTTGGATCATGGAAAATTAACTCTTCTGCTGCGCGGCCACCTAATGAATAGGCAAGTTGATCGAGCATCTGATTTCGTGTTGTTGCATAACGATCTTCGTCAGGCAGGATCATTGTGTAACCAAGCGCGCGACCGCGAGGCATAATCGTAATTTTATGAACCGGATCAGTATGTGGAAGTGCATGCGCAACAAGTGCATGACCACCCTCGTGATAAGCGGTAATGCGGCGCTCTTCTTCGGTCATCAATCTGGTCTTGCGTTGTGGTCCAGCCATAACTCGGTCGATAGCTTCATCAAGGGCAGCAGTTGTTATTACCTTTGCATTCTCACGAGCAGTAAGCAATGCAGCTTCATTCAAGACATTTGCTAAATCTGCGCCGGTGAATCCAGGTGTGCGTTTTGCAAAATCCTCTAAGTTAACTGACTTTGCAACTGGTTTATTCTTCGCATGCACCTCAAGAATGGCAGTGCGGCCCTTTAAGTCTGGACGATCAACCGGAATCTGGCGATCAAATCTTCCTGGGCGAAGTAGTGCTGGATCTAAAACATCTGGACGGTTAGTTGCTGCAATTAAAATTACTTGGCCATTTGCTTCAAAGCCATCCATCTCAACCAACAGTTGATTTA
>DDMR01000001.1:0-2410 GCA_002340925.1 Actinobacteria bacterium UBA2541 | reverse complement strand
CGAACTCGAGAAGCACCAACACCAACAAACATTTCAACAAAATCAGATCCTGAAATTGAATAGAACGGCACGTTTGCTTCGCCCGCCACTGCCCGCGCCAATAGTGTTTTACCGGTTCCTGGCGGACCATAAAGCAGAACACCTTTAGGAATTTTTGCACCAATATCTTGATACTTCTGTGGCGCTGCCAAGAAATCCTTAATTTCAGTAAGTTCTGCAACTGCCTCATCTGCACCTGCAACATCATCAAAGGTATTTTTTGGCATCTCTTTCGTCTGAAGTTTTGCTTTGGATTTACCAAATGAGAAGACTCGGTTTCCGCCTTGAGCATTTGCCATAAAGAGAAGAAGTAAAAAACCAATTAACAGAAGCGGAATGAGGCTTAAGAATAAAGATACCAAAAATGATTGAGTCGGAACCTTTACATCCCAATTGTTTGGCGGTGGATTGCTGGTCAGCAATTCAATAATCTGTGGTTCTTCACCTGCAACATAAGAGGCATAGATTTTCTTTGAACCTTTAACAAAATTTCCAGGTTTTAAAACAACTTCAATTTTCTGATCTCGGTCGACAACAAGGACAGAATCAACTTTATTTGCCGAAATAGCTGCGAGAATTGTTGAGGTTTCTACCTTAGTAAATTTGTCACCACTTGATGAAAGTCTTCCAAAAAAGCTAACCAGAATGAGTGCAAGAATTATCCAGAAAAGTGGACCCCGAAGGATTTTTCGAGCACGCGCTTTAGTGAAAGTTATCTTCCTCTTGCTTGTTGGCTTAGCCTTCTTCGAATTCTTCTCGGTCATGAATACATATGCTTTGCTAGAACGCCGATGAAATCTAGATTTCGATATTTTTCATTGAAGTCGAGACCATAACCAACGACAAACTCTGTAGGGATATCAAAGCCAACATATTTGACATCAACCACAACTTTGGCCGCTTCAGGTTTACGTAACATAGTTAGAATCTCAACGCTCTTAGCGCCGCGAGATTCAAGATTTGCCTTCAGCCAACCTAGTGTTAAACCGGTATCAACAATGTCTTCGACAATTATTACTTCTCGCCCCGTAATATCTCGATCTAAATCTTTAAGAATTCTGACTACGCCACTTGATTTGGTTCCAGAACCATATGACGAAACAGCCATCCAATCCATCTCAATGTGCCGTTGTAGTGATCTTGCGAAATCGGCCATCGTCATAACTGCGCCCTTGAGCACACCAATCAAAAGTAAATCTCTACCTTCATAATCTTTTTCAACCTGTTTTGCTAATTCAAGAAGGCGGAGCCGAATTTGTTCTTCGGTAACAATTACGCGATCAATGTCTGTGCCAGTTGTTGCTAGATCCACGAGGAGATTCTCTTTCTACTTTTCAGGCTGGTTAGGTTGTGGTTTCGAGAGCGAAAGTCTGCCCGAAATTCGACAAACCTTCACACCACCTGGAAGGGAGGTGTGGCCCTGGCCACGCCAATCACTCACAAGAGCTTCAATTGGCTCTAAATGTGCGGCGCTGATACTTCCCGAAGGCGCTCCTGCGGCATAAATCGCCAGCCTTAATACTCGACTCCTAACCGCAACTGGAAGGTCGGACAGGGTTGAGATCTCGATATCAAGCGGATCCACTTGGCGAAAAACACCCTCAGCCCACCCATCAAGTGCCATGGCATCTTCGCGCAAAATCTTTGCCGACCTGGCTAGCGCATCAGTAATTCCTGGGCCAATTTCATTTTCTAATATCGGCAGAATATTTTCGCGCACCCGAACTCTTGTAAAGTCTTGATTTGAATTATGTGGATCATTCCAAAACTCGATATTGGCTTCAGTGCATGCAATCTCTGTGGTTGCACGATCAATTTGAAGTAATGGTCTAAGAAAAATTCCTGAAATTTCTTGCATGCCAGATAATGATTTTGTCCCAGATCCACGAGCTAGGCCCAAGAGCACGCCTTCGGCCTGATCATTCTTAGTATGGCCCAATAAGAAATACTTTGGATCATAGGTTTCAATTGCTTGCTGGAAAACTTTGTAGCGTGCACGACGCGCAGATGCTTCTAGCCCATCAGTAATTTGAACACTGGCTTTACCAACAAAAATATCCTGGTATCCAAGTTTTTCCAATTGCTGTTTTGCAAATTGCGCAATCTCGGCAGAGTTTTTCTGTAAACCATGATCAACGATTACGGCTGCTAAATCAATTGGAAAATTACTCGCTTCTAGTTTTGATGCAGCTGCTAGGGCAAGTGAATCTGCACCACCTGAGACTCCGATACACACTTTAGAATTTGGCTCTAATCTTTCAAACCAAATCCGAACGGCTTTGCGTAGCTCTAGTAGCGCCGGGGTTTTAGTGCTCACATGGGGCACTCTATAAAACTATTAGACCCGGCCGCCAGATGGCATTAAGCCCTT
>DDMR01000094.1 GCA_002340925.1 Actinobacteria bacterium UBA2541 | reverse complement strand
GAAATTTCTGCACCAGCGCGAAGTGCAAGAGCTACCCCGTCACCAGTTGAAACTGAGGGATTTGTGGTTTGCGCATAAACCTGACCTAGGCCACCAGTTGCGATTACAACTGCGCGAGCAAGTGCTCGACCAACACCATCACGACTACCGGCTCCAATTACGTGAAGAGTCACTCCGCAGACTGCACCAGAATCGCTCTTCAAGACATCGATAGCTAGCGCATTTTCAATTACTTCGATTCCACTATCGTTATTTACTGCTGCAAGTAGCGCTCTAGAGACTTCGGCTCCAGTTGCATCGCCACCGGCATGCAAGATGCGATTACGTAAGTGCCCACCTTCGCGAGTTAAGGAAATTTCACCACTCTCAGATTTATCAAACACGGCACCGCGCGCAATAAGTTTTCGAACAGCTTCCGGACCCTCTGTTACTAAGACGTTTACTGCTTCGTTATCGCATAATCCGGCGCCAGCAATCAAAGTATCTTTCTTGTGCTGATCAGGTGTATCCCCTGGCCCAAGTGCGGCTGCGATTCCACCCTGCGCCCATTTAGTTGAGCCTTCATCAATTCTTGCCTTTGTAACAAGCAAAACTGATAAATCACTTGATCGCAGATTCAAAGCAGTAGTTAATCCAGCTACTCCAGAGCCGATCACAATTACATCTGCTTCTACAGTCCATCCTGGTTTTCCAGCAAGTAATTTCATTTGGGATTACCTAGGTTCGACATAGCCATATTGTCTATCAATCTGATGCCATTTATCCAACCGGCAACAATTGCACGGCAGTTTTCCGTTGAATCATCTGCGATTGCAAAGGTGTCGGCATCGATTATTTCAGCATAATCCAGAAGGAAGTTTGGAATCGCTTGAACTCCTTTACTTAATTCAAGTCGAGCAGATCCTAAATCTGAAGTTGCCTTTGTTGAATTTAGAGCGTTATAAATCCCAGCAGCACTCTCTCGTTCAGTGGTCGATAATTTCTGATTCCGGGATGACATCGCTAGTCCGCTTGCCTCACGGATTGTTGGAGCTGAAATTATCTCAATTGGTAATTTCATCTGAGCAACCATTTTTTTAATTAAGAATAGTTGTTGAAAGTCTTTCTCCCCAAAGATTGCATGCTTTGGTGTAACCAAATCAAAGAACCTCTTTACAACGGTAAGCATTCCGTCAAAATGTCCAAACCTATGAACGCCTTCAAAGAGATTGCCTATTTCGCCAGAGGAGATCAGAACTGGATTGTTTGGATAGATTTCATCGAAAGTCGGCACCCAAATTTTTGTTGCGCCGCATGCTGTCGCTAGCGCAATATCTGCATCCACACTCTTTGGATAAGTCGAAAAATCATTTGAATTTTCAAACTGCAATGGATTTACAAAGATACTTACAACAACTTCAGCGCTAAATTTTCGAGCAATTTCAATTAGCGAGGCATGGCCAGCATGAAGCGCGCCCATGGTTGGAACCAGGGCTACTGGGTGTTTTAGTGCTAGATCCATGCTCCAGTCCTTTCCGGGTACCGGGCTCGTGGTCTATAGATTACAGGGCTAATTAGATACGTTGCAAAATATTTTCGATCTCACCAATTCCCGGAATGTAAGCGTCCGGTTCAATCTCAAGCCATGGCTCTAGAACAAACTTACGTTCATGCGCCCTTGGATGTGGCAAAACTAGGGTTTCGGAATCAATAATTTCATCCCCGAAAACAATTAAATCCAAATCTATGGTCCTCGGGCCCCAATGAACTTCACGTTTTCGACCTAGTTTGTTCTCAATCTCCAACATTACGATCAGGAGTTCTCTTGGATCTAACTCGGTCTCGGCAATTGCTATTGCATTTAAATATTTAGGTTGTTCTGGCCCACCAACTGGATCGGTTTCATGATTGGTTGAGAGATGTGTAATTTCGATTATTTTGGCCAATTCGGCTACTGCACTATCAATATACAGCTCCCGATTTCCTAGATTAGATCCGAGAGCTATAACCGCTTTCATCTGCGTCTCTCAATCGAAACTGAAATATCTGAAAACTTAACCAAAACTGGTGCTTGTGGTTTATGAACAGTAACAATTACCGAATCAAGTAATGGAAAATCTCTGAGCAAACGCTTACTAATCCGGGTAGCTAAAGTTTCAATCAGAGCAACTGGTTCACCAGTTATTTCTTCAACTGACACTTCTGCAACAATTGCATAATTAATCGTCTTGGTTAAGTCATCACTCTCCCCAGCCGGGGCTAAATCAAAGATAAGTTTTAAATCAACTACGAAGTTCTGGCCATTTTTGCGCTCTTCTGGAAAGACTCCGTGAAATCCAATTGCAGAAATGCCAGTGATATTAATTTGATCGCTCATTTACGCATCTCCTCTACAACAGCGATGGCATCTCGATGCGGCTTAACCGAGTGGGTTCGAACTCCCCAAATACCAGCTTTAGCTAAGTAAGTTGTAATTGCAATAGACGCTGACTCTCGATCATCGGCAACTTCTGCGCTGAGTAGATCTCCAAGAAAACGCTTACGAGACGCCCCGACTAAAATTGGAAATCCCAAGAGATTTAACCGATCAATATTCTTGAGAAGCTCCCAATTATGGGCTGAAGATTTTGCAAAACCAATTCCTGGATC
>DDMR01000045.1:12449-12583 GCA_002340925.1 Actinobacteria bacterium UBA2541 | reverse complement strand
TTCGTGAAGCTGGCGGAAAATTCACAGACCTTAATGGCAAAGATGGACCACATGGTGGGAGTGCGATTTCAAGTAATTGGCTACTTCATAATGATTTCATTAAGGAAATAAATTAAATGGGAAATTTCCGAATG
>DDMR01000045.1:12027-12186 GCA_002340925.1 Actinobacteria bacterium UBA2541 | reverse complement strand
GTTGAGATCGCTGGCGTTGAAATTAGTGACATTGAGATTGCTGGGCTCGAATTAAGCGCTTCCCAAGTTCAACAAATCCTTCTCGTTTTCTCTGGTTTTATCGCCTTTGTCCTCATCGTCTTGATAATTAATTACCTTACAAAAAGCCGTGGTTCAAGT
>DDMR01000045.1:7050-11835 GCA_002340925.1 Actinobacteria bacterium UBA2541 | reverse complement strand
TTTTCGAAGTTGAGAATGAGATTATTGAAACTAATCCATATAAGAACGATCCAGATACTTACTTCGAACAATCAGTTCTACAAACTGTAACTCTAACTTTAATTGTTGGACTGCAGGAGTACTTAACTAAAATGGCCGAGAATCCATCAGATCAACATAAGGCAATGAAAGCGGTCGGAAAATATCTAGAAGAGAAAAGTATTGCCCCGATTGCTTTTACTCAATGGAATCAATCTGCGATTCAAGGTATTGCTGGCCGAGTTATTCTGAATGGAAAATCTAGAACTGCACTATTTGGTCCAAGCGTTGCGATGGCTAAGGCCACTGCTAGATTCCCAAGTGAGATATCCGCCCAAGTTGAGAGCGCACATGCAGCCGGTCAGAGTGTTTTTGTCTTAGCTATTGATGGTCTGGCCTACGGTGTGTTCTCCGTAAGCCATCGACTGGTATCGACTGGTATTAATTGGTAGCGGGGACAGGATTTGAACCTATGACCTCTGGGTTATGAGCCCAGCGAGCTACCGAGCTGCTCCACCCCGCGTCGGTTCGGCAATCTTATGCCGAAAGGTTTAATTACCCAAATTACTTTTAGGAAATTATCTTTGTGCAGCGATTGCAGCAGTAATTGCCGCTTCTAAACGATCCTGTGCCTTGCCATATTCAGCGAAGTCACCTCGTCTAAGTGCAGCTTGTGCATCTGCCAACGCTGCTTTTGCGTTGTCAAGTGCAGATTTCAAAGTATTGCTAACCGTTGGAGTTGAACCACCAGAGTTTGATTGTGAGGTGTTATTTAAACTAGTTCCGGAGTTTCCACCAAATACCTGATCCAATGCGCCCTTAAGTGTGTTATCAAATCCGATTACATCACCGAAGGAAACTAGAACTTTTTGAAGCAATGGATACGCCGCATTGTTGGCAGTCGCACGAACATAAACTGGCTGGACATAAAGTAATCCGCCACCAACTGGAAGTGTCAGCAAGTTTCCAAGAACAACATCAGATCCGCCTTGACGCAACAAGGAGAGCGCTTGGGCTACTTCTGGCTTTGCTTCGAAGTTCGATGCAACTTGTGAAGGACCGGGAATATTGGTCGAGCGTGGAAGTTGTAGGACAGAGATCTTTCCGTAATCAGGACCGAAGTCTGAATTTACAGAGGCGAATGCAGTTAAGTTCTGACGATTTCCTCGCGGAACAAATGAAGTTGTGAGTGAGAATGCAGCCTTCTCTTGGTCAGGTAATTGAAGTGTCATGTAGTAAGGAGGCTGGATTCCAGCATTTGCACCCAATGAGGATGGGTCAGTTGGAACTCGCCAGAAATCTTGACCGCCATAAAACGCATCTGCAGTTTTGACGTGATACGAGCTTAAGACATCGCGTTGAACTCCGAAGAGATCTTCCGGGTAGCGAATGTGCTCAAGCAGTGACTTCGACATTGCACTCTTTGGAGTCACGGTTCCTGGGAATGCCTTACTCCAGGTTGCAAGAACTGGATCTTTGGTATCCCATTGATAAAGCTTCACGGTTCCGTCATAGGCATCGACAGTTGCCTTTACGGAGTTTCGCATGTAGCTGATATCTCTGCTTGCAAGTGATCTAACTGCGGCAGCTCTTGTTGTGATGGTATTTGTTGTAGCCCCAGCAAGATTTGTCTTCCTTGAGTAAGGGTAACCGTTGCTGGTTGTATAGCCATCAACTATCCACAAAATGCGACCATCAACTACTGCTGGATAAATATTTCCATCAAGTGTCAACCAAGGAGCAACTTTTGAAACGCGCTCATTTGGATTACGGTTGAAGAGAATCTTTGAATCTGAATTAATCAAGTTCGAGAGAACAATGCGCTGTTCTTGATACTTGATGGCGAATAGCAGGCGGGTAAATAGGGATCCCATTGGGACGCCACCCTTACCGGTGTAGGTGTAGTTCCTCTGACCATTTTCAGAATTATCATCTGGATAGTCAAGCTCTACTGGATCGCTGCCTTTAGCACCACCGATAATTGAATAATCTGGCACATTCTCGCCGAAGTAAATTCGAGGTTGGAATTCTCCGAGACCTTTTGTTGGTGGGATATCGCCAACGCTAAAAGTTGGTTTTCCATCTGGGTCAATTGTGTTTCCAAATGCAGATACGAAACCAAAACCGTGGGTATATACCAAGTGATCATTAATCCAATTTCGAACAGGATTGCCTTCAATGCTCAATTCGCGAAGGGCGACAACTGAATCACGCTTTACGCCATCAATTGTGTAGCGATCAACATCAAGAGAATCTGCAAAGCTGTAGAAGGGCTTAATCTGTTGCAACTGGCGGAATGTAGATGGAACAACGGTTGGATCTAGTAGTCGAATATTTGAAATAGTTGCTTCGTCATTCTTCAACTGCCCAGCAGATGTTTCGATTGTCGCTCGGTAATCTCTAACATCAACATCACTTAATCCATATGCGGCACGAGTTGCATCGATATTGCGCTGGATATACGGCGCTTCTTTTGAAGATTCGCTTGGCTTAACTTGGAATTGTTGAATAGCCGCTGGATAAACACCAGCAATCAGAACTGATGAAATAACTAGAAGGCTCACTCCGGCTGCAGGTAGAACCCATGAACGGCGAATGATATTTGCAAAGAAGAGGAGCGCACAGATTATGGAGATCCCAGCCAGGATTGCTTTAGCTGGCAATAGCGCATTCACATCGGTGTAAGAAAGACCAGTAATAAGTCTTCCCTCTTTTAATGCAAGTGCGTAGCGATCAAACCAATATGCAACTGCCTTGATCAGCACGAAAATACCGAGCAAGACTGAGAGTTGAACCCGAGCTGCAACAGTCGTTTTATCTTCAGGGACTTGTAATCTAATTCCGCTATATAAGTAATGAACTGCAGCGCTCGCGATAATTGTCAGAATTAGAGTAGAGATTGCCCATGCTAATAAGGCCTCGTAAAACGGTAACTTGAAAACAAAGAAAGAAATATCTAAACCAAATTGGGAATCCTTGACACCAAATGGAGTTGCATTTCTAAATTGCATCCATCGTTCCCAGAGCGCAACTCCTGAAGTTCCAGAGAAGTAGAAGAAACCTAGCGCTATTGCAAGCAATACCCAGCGGCGAATTGGTTCTAATTGTCCGCGGTATCTCTCTAAATTATCCGCTTCAACTGAAACTGGTGCATAAAGCGGTCTACTTCTGTAAGCCAGATAAATATTTGTTGTTATGAATAGCGAAGTTATGAGTCCAAAGAAAATAAAGAGGGATGCTTTAGTAATAAGAACTGTGCTCCAGACAGTTTGAAATTCAACAGAGCGAAACCAGAGAAAGTCAGCATAAAAACCACTAAGGCCTACGAGCAGCGATCCGAGAATGACCAGAACGATCGCGGTAAGCGCAAACGGTCCTGGGCGCTTAGGGCGCAGTGGATTTTGAGGACCTGATGAACCAGAGAAGGGATTACCGGGAAATTGAAATGAACTCATGTCCATACTCTACATAGTTGGAAAACCAAGAAAACCCACAATTCCAAAATGTTTCGAAAATTAGGCAGGACACCTGAAATTTTGGCCAATCTTGGGGTCGATTAATCCGTGAAATGCTTCACTAAGGTTGTTTACGGCCATAACTTGCAAACCGCTCTCAGCAAACGTTATATCTCGGCAATTGGCTTTGGGGACAACCGCGATTGTTGCACCAGCGTCCAGAGCTGCATGCAATTTCTGATCCATTCCCCCAACGCTTCCTACTCTTCCATTTTCGTTAATGGTTCCAGTTACCGCAATTTTTCTTCCAGCAATTAATTCTGGGTATGAAAGCTTCGAAATTAGAGCAAGTGAAAAAGCAAGACCTGCACTTGGGCCACCGACACGCTTCATTACAAATTTTATATCTGAGGCTCTCCAATTTAGAGGTTTATCTGGCTGTGCATTCTTTAGGAAATTAGCTGTGGCAATTGCAGCAGCAGCTTCGGACTTGAGCATTTCTTTCGCACCTTGAGCCTTTGCTGATTTGGTGGTTTCGCCTTCTTTATAAACAACCTCACTTGGCAATACAACTGAGTCACCGTTTAACCACGCTTCTAAAACCATAATTCCGGGTGGCCTGGTATCTGGATTTGATACAAAGACCGAGAGCGAGAAAAGCTTTCCTTTGGGATCGGAAACTTGATCGCTATTTACGCCTTCACTGATTTTGATGCCTTTATCCAGCAGGTCTGTGACTGGTCCCGGCGAAATAATCGCAAAGGGCATTGGAACCATGAGGGAGAAGAGAAATACCAAAATTAAAAAATAGAGAGCTGGTTTTGAAAGATATTTAGGTATTGGGTGTGGAGTCATCACGAAAACTATCTTGGAAACTTTGGAATTTAGTTACCGAACGATTCGTCTCATTTGCATACTTATCTTTGAACTTTGCAACCCAGGTGACATAAATGATTGCGCCAAGCACTGCGAAGAAGGGAATCAACCACCAGATAAGTGCGGCAAAGACCGAGCTGCTAGATGCCGCTAGGACTTGAAACCCCTGCACTTGACCTACCCCCAGTTTCGCTTGCCAGGATTTTCAAGAGAACTCCTGCAATCAATGAGTCACTTTAACAACTCGAGCCGGCAATTTCGCCTTCTAGCCCTGAAGCCGAGCTTGAACTTATCAGGGAAAGCTAAGAGAAATTTCACACCTTTTCACAATATTCTGACATATTCTGAAATATCTTAGGGATTGGGGAAGAAACTTTAACTAGCCTTGGTTACCTTAGATATGTCAAAGGTTCTAGATATCTTGAGCACTGTAGAT
>DDMR01000045.1:2241-6828 GCA_002340925.1 Actinobacteria bacterium UBA2541 | reverse complement strand
TCTTGAGCACTGTAGATATATTGAACATACTGAATTCGGTGAATGCGAATTAAATTTTAGTTTTCAGTTTTAGTATTTGAGGTATTGGGAAGGGAGGGCAAATCAGTGAATAACAACTTCGGCTTTGGTCCCGGTAATCCTGGTGAACCTGAAGATCCTGATGACCCAAATTCAAATGAGAACAAACTTCCGGATTTCAACGAACTCTTTGCCCAGCTTTCAAATTTTGGATTAAATCCGCAGACTCTCTTTGCCGCTGCCAATAACGCAGGTTCGGTTGGTCCACTTATTTCACCTGATGTCTTGCGAGATGTGGCGCGCAAATTTATTTCCAGCCAGGGCGAGCGCCCTATCGGTTCGCAGGATGTTGCGGATTCACAAGTCGCATTGGATATTGCAAATACTTGGCTAGATGAAGCGACGACTTTCCCAGCGCTTTCAAGATCAAATCTTCCGGCATGGAGCCGACGAGATTGGTTAGATTCATCAGTTACCAATTGGGCGAAGATGATTGAGCCGCTCGCGGATGGAATGGCGAGCGCGTTAACAAATGTTTTGAAACAGACCCCGCTCGAAGGCGATTTCAAAAGCGATATGGAACAAGGAATGGCGGCTGTTGCTCCAATTATGCGGGCCTTTATGGGTTCGCTGATTGCAAATCAGCTTGGAACTTCGATTGGGCAATTAGCGGTCTCAATAACCGGCGCGAACGACGTTGCGATCCCGCTATTTGGGGCAAGCGAGGCCAGATTGATTCCAGAGAATGTTGCGAAATGGGCTGATGGTTTAGATATTCCAGTTGATGAAGTCCGTATCTTCCTTGCGGTCCGGGAAGCAGCAGCATCACGGTTATTTTCACACTCTCCGTGGTTATCAGGATATATCCAGGATGCGATTACAGCTTATGGAGCGGGCATAAAAATTGATATCGATTCAATTCAAGAACAAGCAGAGCGGGCCTTAGAAACTGGCGAGTTAGACATAAATAATCCAGAATCAATTTCGGTAGCAATTTCTGCAGGATTATTTAAGCCAGAACAGAGCCCCTCTCAAGATGCCGCTCTTGAAAAATTAGAGATGATCTTGGCGCTCATCGAAGGCTGGATTGATTATGTTTCAACAAAGGCAGTTGGCGATCGACTTCCTTCTTATCCCGCGCTCAGCGAAACTTTGCGTAGAGCGCGAGCCACGAAATCTCCAACTCAACAATTATTTGCAACACTTCTTGGCCTAGAAGTTTCACCAAGAAAAATGCGCGAATGTTCGCTCTTCTGGTTTGAAGTTGAAAGTGAGATTGGACTGGCTCAACGCGATCAACGCTGGGAGGACCCTGCGCTTCTACCAAGATCCGAAGATCTTGCAGATGTAAACAAGTTCTTGAATAGCACCATCGTTCCTGATGACTTATCTGGGCTGCTTTAAAAGCACCAGATAAAAAAGCGAAGTCCCCGGGCGCACAATTCTTTGTTTGCCTTCCCCTTGCAAACAACGAACGGTTATCCGAGAACTTCGTGGTCGAAACCTAAGGTAATAAGAAGCCATAATCAACTTAGTGGGGCTGGTTAATTTGAAGTAATTTGAAGAAATTTGAAGTAATTTGAAAAATTTCAAGTAATTTAAAGTATTAGTTGAGGGTTTTGCCTGTTTGATAGCAAAATAAATTCCAATTTCGATTTCTGGGCCGTAATTTCATCGCCAATAAGATATTTTCAGATGGCTAAGGCAATGCAGCCATTCTGTAGGGGCTGTTGATAAACTTGTGTATAAGCAGTTGATAACTCTTTGAGTTCTGGGGATAACGGAGGCGTGCTAAATCATGTTCCCGCAGATTCCAAACAATCCGGAGATCAATATTCCTGCCGGAGATAGCAACACTGAAAGTAATAATTTCGCGGGGTCGGTGGAGAACTTTATTCAAGGTGAAATCTTTGCCGATATCTTCCCCGACATGCCTGAACTAAAGCCTAAAAAATCTCTCAAGAAAGAGCATGAAGAGCTTCTCTCCAGACTTCCCGAATTTCGAGTGATTAGAAGTTCAAGGCGCAAGCGAACACTTCATGCCTATCGTCAAAATGGTGTGATCGAAATACATATTCCTGACCGATTGAGCAGGCGCCAAGAGTTTGAAGTTATTCCGGAGATGATTGACCTAGTATTGAAGCGAGAGAATCGCCTGCGAAAGAGCGATGACGCTCTACTGGATTTAAGTGACTTACTTCTGGCCGAATATCTGCCCGAATTTAATGAACGTCCGATCTCGGTAACGTGGCGCGTAATGCGCGAGCGCTGGGGCTCTTGCACAACAGTTGATAAAACAATTCGAATTTCAGAACGACTAAATACTGCGCCCGACTATGCGCTTCGGTATGTCTTGTTTCATGAGTTGATCCATCTACGTATTGCCGGGCATGGAGATGACTTTCATGAGCTGCTTGCTCGATATCCGGAAAAGGATCGGGCTGAGGCCTTTTTAGAGGGTTATGAGGCCGGATCTGCCGGTTCGCCCGAGGAAATACTGGAGTTACCCCCAATTTAGGCTTGAAATCCCCGCTTGTCAGCGTGTTCGGGGGTATGGTGAGTCCATACGCACGCAAGGTTTGGGATGTCCCCGAGCTTTTGAGAGTGCGGAGACTGGAGGGTCATAATGGCTGAAGAATATAAGGGTGAGGCCTACTGCGTTAAGTGCAAAGAGAAGCGTGCCTTTGAAGGCCACGTAAAAGTCTCTGAGTCTGGTCGGCGTATGGCACAAGGCATCTGCCCAGTATGCGGAACAAAAGTTAACCGTATTCTCGGTAAGGCTTAATTAACACCAGATCATCACTAGAAAATTTGAGGCGCCCCTTCACGAAAGTGCGGGGGCGTTTTCTATCTGATGAGACAGGCACTACCGGCAGGTGAAATATCGAAGCTATCTCCACATGATTTTCGGCAATTAAGCGGCTGTTCTTGCAAGTGCTAAATACTCGCTCGTATGAGCCCTCGATCCATAACCAAGTTTGATTTAGCCAAGTATCCCGCTTTGAAACCAGGGGTCAATTTCTTCAAGGTCTCGGGCCAAGACTGTAGTGACATTTATATTGGATTTAGTAACCGCGGAATTGAGTTAAATTTCGAAATTGCTTTTGAGCTTCTCTGCTTATTTGACGGAAGTCGCACCCTGGGAAGCATCATCTCGGCAATAGAAACTGGTGCGAAATCTACAGGTTTAACCTCTGAAGTTTTGCGGGTATTGAGCAACGAGCGGTTGATTGAATTTCGAACATCACCAGTCCCAAAATTATCACCAAAGAAAGAGCTATTAGCGGCTAACTTCGTTAACTCTACTAATCGAATGCGTGCTGAAGAGAATCTATATAGCTGGCATCCAGATGTTGGGATCGAGAAAGATGCCGAAGCGCTAATTGGCCTACGTCGTAATTTCTCGATAATCATTTATGGCCGAAATCGATTAGCGCTTTCGCTCTTTGCAGTTTTACAGGCCAGTGGTTTTGCTTTAATCAAATTAACTGATCGCGTCGGTTCGGCTGGCCACGATTCGGCAGTTCATATTGAGCCATCCGAAGTCTGCGGGCTTGCGATCCGAGGGAGTGACGTTGGGCTTCGGAAAGCCCTGGTTCTTGCTGACTTGGCGCGGAATTCGCAATTGTTTCCAGCCGAAAAGCTGGAGTTTCCACTAAAGCCAGACTTCATTATCTCTACCGAATCGATCCCCCAAGAAACTATGCAGCTTTGGCTAAGTGAAGCAATTGCGCACTTGCCGATTTCAAATCTAATTGAAAACACAATCGTTCTAGGCCCAATTGTTATTCCTGGAAAAACACCTTGCCTAAACTGCTTGAGCCTTTGGCGCTCTGAACAATTTCCACATCACAATTCTTTTGAGATGTTAGCTGCGCTAGATAATGGTGAAGGCAAGGGTCTTGAACTTCCATCGGCCCAGGTTGCACTTTTAACCGGATTGATTGCGACGCATATAATTCAATTTTGCACTTCAGAAAATGGCACTTCAGAAAATAGCACTTCCCAAAATCATGCTGCCAAACTTATCGGCGCCACCTTGGCCATTAATTTATTCGACCCGATTGATTTGGGTTCTTTAGCTAACCAAAGTTCTTTAGCTGACAGGGGAATCGGGTATAGATACTGGCAACCACATCCTGCTTGTGGTTGCCAGCGTCTTATCTGATTAGCTAGCTAGTTGAATAAGCCGTGGTCGGCCGGCGCTTCGCTTTGCTTGAATTACCTTGCCATCTTCAAACAACTCACCGCCCCAAATCCCACATGGCTCAGCACGAGATAGCGCGCCTTCTAGGCACTTAGCTCGCATTGGACATTCGCCACAGAGCGCCTTGGCATACGAAATTTCGGCTTGGCTTTCTGCGAAGAAGGTCTCTGGATCTGCCTGATGGCAGGGAAGCTTCGTTGCGCTATCTGCAAAAGCAGTAACACCAATCTTTGCATCTGGGCCTTCGGCCCATCCCGGTACTAATAGTTCGCTGAAGAGAACAGTCACTGTTCTCACCTCCGTCTTTTCTCGTTTAGCCGAGTTTGGCTTTCTCTTGTCTGGTTAGGTTGGTTAGGTTGGTT
>DDMR01000045.1:0-2155 GCA_002340925.1 Actinobacteria bacterium UBA2541 | reverse complement strand
GTTGGTTAGGTTGGTTAGGTTGGGGTAGTTATCCGGTTGGATAATTTCTTGGGTTCTCGCGGCTGGTAGAAAAGCAAAAGGGCCGCGAATCCTTTGAAAGGATTTGCGGCCCTGGGGCTTTTGACCATCGGTTAGCCGATAGAGCTCCAGGATCCGCGCTTTGCATAGGCTGCATAGGTAGCAGCGAAGGCAAAATGCTTATGTGTTGATGGCTTGTTTTTAGCTGATGCCACAACAAAAGACGCAGCCGAAATGTGGCCTGCGCCTGCAATTAATGAGCGTTGTAGTGACATGTAGAGAAGGGTAACCCACGCCACATCGATGGCGCAAGTTAATTAATTTGGGCTGGTTAAGCTGTAATTGCGGTTAAAAGGAATTAAAGGATTCCGCTCAGAAATGGGCTTGGGGCCCCGGAATATGAGAGGTGTAATTCGCTCTTCGCCCGAGTAAGGCCGACATAGAAGAGTCTGCGCTCCTCTTCAATATCGTTGCCCATCGGCAAGATTCCATCGCTGACTCCAGCCAAGAAAACATGGTCCCATTCCAAACCTTTAGCAGCATGCAACGTTGAGAGAACAACTCCAGGCAAGGATGGCGGATTGTTCTGTTCGGCCCGATCTTCGAGCTCGCGCAGATAGGTGCGCAAAGTGATTGCGTTTCCTGCGGTCATTGCATCTTCTTGCATGGATTTTGCAAGCGCTAGAAATGCATGAACATAATCAGTGTCACCAAATGGGCGCAGAACTGCAATCAAGTCGTCATACCAATTTCCGCCTTCAGTAGGCAGAACGGATGCACTTCGAATAACTCGCATTGTATCTCTTACATCCACTCGTTCAAAGAACTTCTCCGAACTCTTTATCTGGGATTCAATTCCGGCGCTCCGAAGTTCGCGCTCGAAGATATCTAATTGAGAATTTGTTCTGGTCAAGATTGCAACTTCAACATGTTCGCCAGCTTTAGTGCGAAGTTCTGAAATCTTCTTGGCGATGTAATTTGCTTCGCCAGCGCTTGAATCAAATTTTGCGATTTCTGGTTTAGCGCCATGTTCATTCATCGAAGCTAGTTCATGGCCATGCTCGCCAATCATTCCGCCTTGGCGCAAAATCGCATTAGCGGTTCCGATAATTTCTGGGGTCGAGCGATACCCGCGCGAAAGTCGAATTACCTGAGCAGTCGGAAAGCGCTTTGTGAAGCCGAGTAGGAAGGATGAACTTGCACCAGCAAATGAGTAAATGGTCTGAGCCGCATCTCCAACAACACAGATGTCATCACGATTACCGAGCCACAAATTTAATAAACGTTGTTGCAATGGTGAAACATCCTGATATTCATCGACAGTGAAGTAGCGATATTGGTCGCGAACTCGCTCACGAACATCGCGATCCTCTTCCAACATTCCGACTGTCAATAGGAGCACATCTTCGAAATCAATTGCCCGCTCTTGTTGTTTTAAAGTTTCATATGCCTGATAAACCTTTGAGATATCTTCGAAATTTGCTTTGTCGGGTTTATTATTTGGAATCCGAAGTGTTCGCCCCGCCCCAAGTGCTGATTCAACATATTCATCTGGCGAAATCTCTAAAACTTTTGCCCACTCAATCTCACTTGCTATCTCTCGCAGAGTTGAGGTCTGTGGAGTTAGTGAAGAATCAGTTCGGTTCAGGGCTTCAGCAATTGCTCCTGATTTCATGGTGAGCAGTGACGGGAACGAACCACCAAAGGCGTAGGGCCAGAAATACATTAATTGTTTGATTGCAGCTGAGTGAAATGTTCGAGCACTTGCATTTGGAATACCCAGGCCGCGCAATCTCGCGCGCATTTCACCAGCTGCGCGTGCCGTGAATGTTAGCGCCAGGGTTTTACTTGAATCTGTAACGCCAATTGCAATTGCATAGGCAATCCGATGTGTAATAACACGAGTCTTTCCAGTTCCGGCGCCAGCAATTACGCAGACTGGGCCACGGACAGCTGTTACAACTTCTCGCTGCTCTGGATCTAGTGCTTCGAGTATCTGATCAACACTGGCTGCCGGCATTTACTTACCAATCAAATCTCGAATATCTTCTCCATCTTTTTCATACCAAAATTCAATCATCTTGCGAGCAACGCTCATGCCTGGTGGCAGAGTAAGTGATTTATCTGCAATTGCAGC
>DDMR01000041.1 GCA_002340925.1 Actinobacteria bacterium UBA2541 | reverse complement strand
GCAACCTTTGCAAAATCTGCAGCAATAAATTTCTTGGCTGCGGCCTTGGCAGATTTAATAATTTCTTCAGAATCAACGCGGCCATCGCCACTTGCGGTTCGTTCAGTCATTGAGTAAACGCGATGGGTAGATGTGATGAAAGTGGTTACATCAGATGTTACGAACCCTCTAAAGATTGCGCGACCAGCCTCCATTAATTCAGAAGCAACAACGATATCTACTTCGCCTGGTGTTGCCATTGTGCTTAGAACTGGTTCGTGCACTCCAGGTTTTCCAGCGCCATCATCTGGAAAAAACTCTAGGTAATAAACAGTTGTTCCGGTTCGTTGCGCAACACCTGGAACTGAGGTTGTCTGCGCAAAGAAACCATTGTGCTCGGCCATATCGATGGCCCAGTCAGCTAAAACTCCACCACCTTCTCCACCCATCGCAAGTAGTGCAAGTGTGATTGGGCGATTGTGCGGGGTATTTAGATTAGGCATCAATTCCTACTAGGCGTCGTTCAATACCATTCTGCAAAAATCCAATAACAGAGTTACGTATCCGCAACTTAGTGCGATCCCAGATCGATGGATTGCTGATTATTGAGGTCTTGTAGAAAGAAGGGCATAGAACAGCTGCGTGCGCAGCTTCACCGCAAAGTCCACATCCCACACAGGTATTTAGGACTGTTGCCACCGGATCTTTACGCATTGGATCTGGATTAGCGGTAATTGTTAATGAAGGACAGCCATTTAAGCGGATGCAAGAGTGGTCTCCGGTGCAGGTATCTGGATCTACGCCGAAACGTTCACGAACTACGCGCTTACCTTCTTTGATTCGCTTTGCTGCTAGCGGGCGTTCGCGTCGAGTTTTGTTAAGCGTGCATTCGCTCTGAGCAACAATTACTTTAGGACCTTGTTCCTTAGTTGTTAACGCATCTATAAATATATTCTTCATCTCATGCACTTTAAATGTATTTGAAACTGTCTTTGCCCACTCGACACCAATGCCACGAACAGCTCGTTCGATTGGATGTTTTGTCGATCTAATTTCGCTGGATGCCGCTGATGAGAGAATATCTTGTCCACCAGTTGCTGCGCTGTATGCGTTATCTACAACTACAACTAGTCCGTCACTCTTATTGAAAACTGCATTTCCAATTCCACTAGTTAAACCATTGTGCCAAAAACCACCATCACCCATAAAGCTGATAGTTCGTTTATCGCTATCTAAATCATGGAGAGCTGATGCGCCGGCGGCACCGAGTCCATATCCCATTGTTGTTGCACCAATATTAAATGGTGGCAAAATTGAAAATAGGTGACAGCCGATGTCTGCTGAAATATGGTGGTTACCCGTTTCTTTCTCTGCCAACTTAAGTGCAGTAAAGATTGGTCGCTCTGGACATCCAGTGCAGAATGATGGCGGACGTCCATGAATTTGCTCGGTTGGTGCAACTGATTTAATTGAATTTGGTTTATCGCCATCTGGGCGAACAATCGCTGGCAAATTACTCTGATCTAAAAGTTCCGGGCCAAACTTCTTAACAAATTCCAAAATTCCCTTTGTGACAGAAGCTGGTGTGTATTCACCGGCGACAGGTAACAAGTCTTTCCCGTGGAGCGCAGTTTGAACGCCAGCACGTCGCAGAATTGCATTTATATTCTGTTCGATGTAATCAGGTTGGCCCTCTTCAACTAGAAGAATGCCCTTTTTGCTCTTGGCGAATTCAACGACTTCATCATCAACAATTGGATATGTGACGTTGAGAATATAAAGCGGAATCTTGCTATTGCCATAAATATCAGAGAGTCCAAGCAATTGGAGCGAGCGGATTACTGTGTTGTAGAGCCCGCCTTGCATGACAATTCCGAAATCTTGGGTTCCATCTGCAAAAAATTCATTGATTTTATTATCTTTAATGAATTTAACTGCTGCTGGCCAACGCTTTGTTACTTTCTCCTGCTCGTGCATAAAGCTGGCAGGAGGAAGAACGATTCGATTGGTATCGCGTAATGGATTTTCCATAGCGTCACGCAATGTAAATTCTGGTTTTATATTGTCCTTTGCAATAAAGCGACCATGTAAATGGCAAGAACGTAATCTAAGTTGAAGCATCACTGGTGAATTACTTGCCTCAGAAAGTCGGAAGCCGATATCTACTGAATCAACAATTGCAGTCAGGTTTGGTCTTGGATCCAATAACCAAATCTGTGACTTCATTGCAAATGCATGTGAGCGCTCTTGCATAATTGAAGAACCTTCGCCGTAATCTTCGCCAACAATAATTAGTGCGCCGCCAGTAACTCCTCCTGATGCCAGATTTGCTAGCGCATCTGAAGCTACGTTTGTTCCGACTGTAGATTTAAAAGTTACTGCACCGCGTAGTGGGTAATAAACTGAGGCGGCAAGGGATGCTGCTGCGGTTGCTTCAGATGCACTATTTTCAAAGTGCACACCTAATTCATCAAGAATTTCTTTTGCATCGCCCAAAACATCCATTAAATGTGAGATTGGCGCGCCTTGATATCCGCCGACATAAGAAACACCTGATTGCAAAAGTGCTTTTGTAACAGCGAGGATTCCCTCACCGAAAAATTCTTCACCGGCGCCGGCGCGTAATTTCCCGACTTCAGTAGCAAACGAACGTTCTGCCATGTGTCTCTCCCTTGAAAAGATCTGCGGTCTCTAAGGTCTAGCCCCAGAGGGAAAAAATACTCCGTAATCGTCGCACGCGCACTCTGACCTGTCTAGGAGATTTTCCTCTGAATGGGTGTGTGCTAAATGACAAATTCCTGAAGGCTTTAAGGAGAAATTGACGGTCGTCAAACCTAGAAATAAGGCCCACACACGGCTAATCTCAATCCCCTGCGATGACCAATCCGCGGAGGGCTTAAAACCAATAATAAGAAGGAGCGATAAATGGCAAATCTAAATGCCTTAGCAAATGATCTTGTATCAGGAGCAGTTCAGGTTCTAGACCTAACAGCACCGTTACATTCAAAGACACCAATTTTGGTTCTGCCAGAACCATTCGGCCAGACCGCAACATTTCAATTAGAAGAAATTTCTAAGTATGACGATCGTGGTCCAGCTTGGTACTGGAATAACTTCCATACAGGTGAACACACCGGAACTCACTTAGATGCTCCAAACCACTGGATTACCGGAAAAGATGGCGATGATGTTGCATCGATTCCACCACAACGTTTAGTTGGTCCTGCGGTTGTATTAGATTTTGTTAAAGAGGCAGAAGCAAATCCTGATTTCCTTCTTGAAGTTTCACATATCGAAGCTTGGGAAAAAGTAAATGGTCAAATTCCAAAGGGTGCTTGGGTTCTATTCCGCACTGGTTGGTCAAAGTTTGGTGATGATCCAAAGGCATTTGCTAACGCAGATGAGAATGGACCACACACACCAGGACTTCCACCTGCATGTGCAGAGTTCCTTGCAACAAAGCGCGACATCCTTGGATTAGGTGTTGAAACAGTTGGTATCGATGCTGGTGGCGCATTTGGAATGGAAGTTCCATTCCCTTGCCACAACTACCTACTTGGAAATAACAAGTACGGCCTAACTCAACTTCGCAACCTAGATAAGTTGCCAACAACTGGTGCAATTGTTATTGCTGCGCCACTCAAGATTGTTGGTGGTTCAGGTTCACCTACAAGAGTATTTGCTTTAGTTTCAAAATAATTTCGAAGTATTAAGAACAGAAATTAAAAAGCCCGCCAATTACTTGGCGGGCTTTTTTTATTTACCAAACCGTTTCTTAGTTAAACGCTTTGCAACCAAGAAACCGGAACCGCCACCAAGTCCTGGCCCTGGATGAGTTGATGCACCAATGTGCCAAAGATTCTTTACCGGAGTTCGGTGCCCGGTTGCTGCAGATAGTGGACGCCATGGTGCATATTGATCGATGCGACAGTCACCAGCATATGGATCTCCGCCAACTAGATTCTTATTCATAGCTTCAATCTCACGTGGCCCAAGAACAATCTTTGCAACAGTTGCCGACTTAAGGTTTGTAATCTCGCCACCAAGTTGTTCGAGAACGCGATCTGCATACGCATTTAACCGCTCTTCATTCCAGCTTCCATCACCAGGATTAATCTCATTAGCCAAGTCGCCCTTAATTACTTGAGGATTTTCTTGTAGCTGAATCCAAATTATTGATGCGCCTGCAGGAGCTCTCGATGGATCTACTGCGCAAGGCTGACCAACCACGATTGTTGGACGTGATGGAAGATAGCCACGATTTGCTGCGTTAACAGATTCTGATAACGAGTTGATTCCATCTAAAACGTGAACTATTGCGACATCCTTCATTCGAGCATCAGACTTCCAAACTGGTGGCTCTGAAAGTGCTAGATGAATCTGAATCGCAGCGCGGCCATAGCGGAAATTATCTGCAGAAGTTTTAATCTCCACTGGAACATCTACTCCTGCCAACAAACCTTGATAAAGCGCTTGTGGTGTTGTTGAGGCAAGAACCGCTTTATCTGCGCTAAATGTTCTGCCGTCGCTGAGTTTTACTCCAGTCGCACTCTTGTTTTCAACAATTACTTTTACAACATCAGCGCCGGTAATTAACTGTCCACCGGCATCTGTGATGATTGATGTTAACGCTTCTACTAATTTAATTCCGCCACCAACTGGGACTGGCATTCCGCCAAATGCAACTGCCGCAGAAATAACTTTGGTGATGAAAGCACTCGCTGCATCATCTGGGCCAAGACCATTGTGAAGCGCCCACGGTGCTAGTAAAGCTTTACTTACTGGAGATTTAAATTGGCGATCGAGCCACGGTGCAGCAGGTTCTAATAGTTCTGCACCTGTTGCTACAAGACCCCGATTTCCAAATCTCTTGCGCGCTAATTGGGCCAGCTTCAATGAAGATTTTCGCCATAGATCGGCGCCAAGTAGGCCAAATGCTAAATCTAATTTTGGAGTGAACTCCGCCATCATTTGTGCCCAAGATTCGCTATCACCAATGCGTGCAAATTCTGCTCCGGTGATTTCTGGATTGGTAGATAAAATTGCAGTTCCATCGCTACAAACAACGCCAGTTGGAAGTTCGGTATTTTTGTAGACTAAACCTCGTTTATCTAATTCATCTTTGAGCTCTGCATATGCCGGGCCACCAACAAATAGTGGGTGCCAACTAGAAAGTAGTTCATGTGTGTATCCCGGCAGAGTTGCTTGTTCGGTTTTAATCGCGCCACCAGCGGTTAAATTGCGCTCACAAACTAAAACGCGCCAACCCGATTTACTAAGAACGGCTCCCGCGACAAGTGAGTTGATACCGCTGCCGATAATGATTGCATCGAACTTTTGTGGTGAAGTCATGGTCGAAATCTATTGCGGGTATTGTCCGACCGTCAATAATCGTGAGAAGATCGCACATGTCAAAAATTGTGATTATTGGATCTGGAATCAATGGTTTGAGCGCTGCGGCTTTATTGGCTAAGCGGGGTAAATCGGTAATTGTTCTAGAAAGTGCGGCTGAGTTTGGTGGTGCCGTTCGCACTGAAGAAGTTACCTTGCCGGGATTCAAGCACGACCTCTTTGCTACTAACTTGAGCTTATTTGCCGGTGGTGGCGTAATGGCTGCCCTTAAAGATGATTTGATCCGAAACGGTTTGGAATTTGTTCCATCAGCAAAACCATTTTGCTCGGTCTTCCCTGATGGAAAATCAATTGGAATTGTTATGGACCGCGAAGCAAACATTGCAACTTTAACCCGAGTTGCCCCAGGTGATGTTGAATCCTGGAAATCTCTCACCACAAAGCTTGGCACATTGGCACCACATCTATTTCCAATTTTAGGAACTGAGCTTCCATCATTTGCTGCAGCGAAATCTCTTTATAAAACCTGGCGGGCAATAGGAACCGAAGGGCTTTTTGATTTAATTAGATTGTTATTGCAATCAAGTCGTGCTTTTACTGATGAACATTTTGTCCACCCAGAAACGAAAGCACTTGCTGCTATTTGGGGAATGCATCTTGATTACGGCCCAGATATTTCAGGTGGCGCGTTATTCTCATTCCTAGAATCGATTGGTGGCCAAGAGTTTGGAATGGTTCTTGGTAAGGGTGGCGCAGATAATTTAATTAAATCATTGGTTGCAGTCATTAAAGAGAATGGTGGGGTTTTAGTTTCTGGCGCGAGAGTTACCGAAATTATTACTAGTGATGGAAAGGCAACTGGTGTCAAAACTGCTGATGGAACGGTTTACGAAGCCACAAAGATAATCGCGAATGTAAATCCAGCACTGATTCCAAACTTATTGCCTACAAGCGAGGCATCAAAACCAGAAGTGTCAAAGGTCAAGAATTTCCGTCCCGGACTTGGCACAATGATGATTCACCTGGCACTAAGCGATCTTCCTGATTGGACTGCTAGCGAAGCCCGCGGTTTTAACTACGTTCATATCGCACCATATGTTGATGACTTAGCGATGACTTATACGGTTGCTGCTGCTGGACAACTTCCGACAACACCTGCGCTAGTTATTGGCCAACCAACTGTAAGTGATCCAACGCGTGCACCTGATGGCAAACATGTCCTCTGGATTCAAGTTCGAGTTCTACCACTAGAAATGGTCGGAACTACCTGGGATCAAGTTGGTGAAGAGTATGCAGATCGCATAATTGAAAACATCGAGCAATATGCGCCTGGCTTAAAAGCGAAAATTCTTGCTAGAAAAGTTCTGACCCCGACAGATTTAGAGCGCTACAACGCTAATTTAATTAAAGGCGATTCACTTGGTGGAAGCCACCATCCTGCGCAATTTTTCTTTCTACGACCACTGCCTGGTTGGACCGGTCATAAAGCACCAATTAAAAATCTCTTTATTTGTGGATCTGGCACCTGGCCAGGCGGCGGAGTTGGTGGTGGTAGCGGATTAATGGTTGCGAATTTACTCAGTAAATAACTTTGCCCGCCATGCATCTGGCCATCGCTGAGCGCCAGCTTCTTTATTTGGCGAGTGCACAATCACATAACTTCCAACAGCTGCAAGTTCACCATTTACATCTGCTGTAAATGCTAGCTCTAAAGATGAGTTTCCAATTCTGACAACTTCAAGACGAGTTGTAATCTCTTCACCAAAAAATATCCGACGCTTATATTCCATGTTGACTTTGACTCTTGGAATTTGACCGAAGAGAGTCGAAGGTAATCCAACGCTGCGATAGAGCGCTGCTTCGCACTCTTCCACCCAGCGGAATGCGCTCGAATAATGTTGGTGTCCAGCGGCATCGGTTTCAGCCCACTCAAGGAATCTCTTTATCTCGATAGATGCTCCGGCCATTTATTACCTCTCTAAAGCGCTACTTTATTCAAATTACCCCACTAACATTACCGCCGTGGTCAGCATATTTGCAGGTGAAGCGAAAGATTTGATTGACCGTGCAAATCGGCCGCAATCTTTAATCATCACAATTTATGGCGCATACAGCCGCTCTCTTGGTGGCTGGCTCTCTTCAAGTGCGATTGTTAGCCTCTGTGCCGAATTAGATGTTGATGAAGCATCGGTTCGAAGCGCACTCTCTCGATTTAAGCGCCGTGGGATTCTAATTTCTAAATCTCAGAATGGAATTCAAGGCTACGCCCTGAGTGCTGAAGCTAGAAAAACATTTGAGCTTGGTGATTCACGTGTTCTAGAGCGACGCGAGGCCCCACGCGATGAAGGTTGGGTGCTAGTTGCATTTTCGATTCCGGAGAAGAATCGAGCCCTTAGATATCAATTGAGATCAAGGTTAATTCGTGTGGGATTTGCTCAGGTCACTGGTGGACTTTGGATCGCACCGCGCCAATTAACCGCTGATGTTACCGCGCTTGCCAAAGTATTGAACATTGAAAAATACATGAGCATTTTCTCAGCACACCACTTAGCATTTCAGCCAACACCAAATGCTGTAAGCCAATGGTGGGATTTAGATGGAATCAGCTCTTTATATAAATCATTCAGCACAACTGCGCGACCAGTTATGAAAAAGTGGTTTACCAAGAAAATTTCAAAACCTGATCCACACCAAGCATTTGTTGATTACACAAAAGTTTTAACAAATTGGCGGCATGTTCCTTACTTTGACCCAGGACTTCCTAAGGAATATTTGCCCAAGAATTGGCCCGGCTTTGCAGCAATGGATAGCTTCTTTAAAGTCCACGACTTACTTGCCATCCCTGCCCTTAACTATTTTCATAGCGTTGCGGGCAAGGCGGAAGTAAAAACGAAGAGGTAATTACTTAGCCTTGTACGCTTTATTTACGTATAAATCAACGTATTCATTAACGGCCATTTGAGATAACTTCTTATAGTCCATAGAAACATCAAGAATTTCCTTCTGTTGATCTGCGCTAAAAATCCGAGCCAAGTTAATCTTGAATTTCTCGATAAGTAGTGGAATTCCATCAGTTCTGCGACGAGCATGCCCGATTGGATATTCAACAACTATCTCATCAAACTTGCTGCCATCTTTAAATTCAACAGTTAGGGCATTAGCGATAGAGCGCTTACTTGGATCATGATAATCAATAGTAAATGCTGGATCCTCAACGCAAACAATTTTTTCACGGAGCGCATCAATTGCTGGATCTGAAGCAACGTCATCCTCGTAATCGCGTGCAGTCAGGCGACCAAAGATAAGCGGAACAGCGACCATATATTGAATACAGTGATCGCGATCTGCTGGGTTTCCTAGCGGACCTTTCTTATCAATGATTCGAATACATGCTTCATGAGTTCTGATTTTTACACTAGTAATATCTGCAGCAGATTTTCCGGCCGCTTTCATTAAACCATTTATTGTCATTGCTGCTTCTACCGCCGTTTGTGAATGGAACTCGGCAGGGAAAGAAATCTTAAAGAGAATGTTCTCCATTACATATGAACCATATGCACGTTGGAACTTAAAGGGGTTTCCGCGGAAGAGTGAGTCGTAGAAGCCCCAAACTTTTGCGGTTAGAACTGATGGATAACCCATTTCGCCAGTCTGTGCAATCAGAGCAAGTCGAACTGCACGTGATGTTGCATCACCGGCGGCCCAGGATTTACGAGAGCCAGCGTTAGGAAAATGACGGTATGTGCGAAGTGCTTGACCATCAACCCAAGCAAGTGAAACCGCATTTAAAGTTTGTTCACGAGTTAAGCCAAGCATCTTTGCAACAACAGCTGTAGATGCAACCTTTACAAGAATTACGTGATCTAGTCCAACTTTGTTAAATGAGTTTTCGAGTGCAATACAACCTTGAATTTCGTGGGCTTTAATCATTGCAGTTAAAACATCATGGACCTTTAGTGGTGGTCGACCAGATGCAACCGCAGCACGTGAAAGCCAATCAGCAGTAGCAAGAATTCCGCCCAAGTTATCTGAAGGGTGGCCCCACTCAGCTGCTAGCCAAGTGTCATTGAAATCTAGCCAGCGAATCATGGCGCCAATGTTGAATGCGCCCTGAACTGGATCTAATTCATAGTTGGTTCCTGGAACTCGAACACCGTTTGTAACAATTGTTCCTGGAACTAGTGGCCCAAGTAATTTCTTACATTCATCGTATTCAAGAGCTTCAAGTCCACAGCCCAGAGTGTCTAGTAAGCAATTCCATGCGGTTTCATAAGCAACTTCAGATTTAATCTCGTAATTCTCAACGTAATCAACAATGTCAATTATTTCTTTATCGAATTCTTGTTTTACCTTTGTGATATTTGATGACACGTATGACCCTATCTTCTCTCTATTGGCACGAATTCCAGATCTTCTGGGCCTGTGTAATCCGCACTTGGGCGAATAATTTTATTATCGATTCGTTGTTCGATCACATGTGCTGACCAACCAGTTGTGCGAGCTATTACGAATATTGGAGTAAAGAAGGCTGTTGGAATTCCCATCGTCTGATAGGCAACCGCCGAGAACCAATCAAGATTTGGAAACATCTTTTTAGCATCCCACATAACAGATTCGATTCGTTCTGCAATGTCATAAAGTTTTAAATCTCCAGCACTCGTGCTTAGTCCATGTGCAACAGATTTGATAACTACATTTCGCGGATCTGAGATTGTATAAACCGGATGACCAAAACCTATTACAACTTCTTTTCGTTCTACTCGGGCCAGAATATCTTTCTCGGCCTCATCTGGATTTGAATATCGCTCTTGAATTTCAAGTGCTACTTCATTAGCGCCACCGTGCTTTGGTCCACGAAGCGCACCAATTGCGCCAGTGATTGCAGCAAAGATATCGGAGCCGGTTCCAGCAATTACGCGTCCGGTAAAGGTCGAAGCATTGAATTCGTGCTCGGCATAAAGAATAAGCGAGACATGCATTGCCTTGACCCATTCATCACTTGGCGCTTTGCCGTGCAACATATGCAGGAAATGTCCACCAACAGAATCATCATCGGTCCCTACTTCGATTTGCTTGCCACTATTCGCAAAGTGATACCAATAAAGAAGCATTGAACCAAAAGATGCGACGAGGCGATCTGCGATTTCTTTCGCCTCCTCTGGAGTATGAACTAGAGATTCTGGCGCATCGCAGCCAAGCGCCGAAACACCAGTGCGCATAACATCCATTGGGTGCGAAGTTTTAGGTAGTGCTTCTAAAACTTTCTTTACAGTATTTGGTAGCCCGCGAAGTGACTTCAACTTTATTTTGTAAGCAGCCAGCTCGCTCTTATTTGGCAATTTTCCATGAATTAAAAGAAAGGCGACCTCTTCAAATTCGCACTTTGCAGCTAAATCAAGAATGTCATAACCACGGTAGTGAAGATCGTTTCCGCTCTTTCCTACTGAACAGAGTGCGGTAGAACCTGCGGTCACACCAGAAAGTGCAACAGATTTCTTCGGCTTAAATTCAATTTTTGGTGAATCGCTCATTATTTCTTTTCGTCTCCATTACCTAGTAACTTATCTAGTGCACCTTCGTATTCGTAATAATTAATTCTTTGATAAAGCTCTTCTCGAGTCTGCATAGTGTCTAAAACTGCTTTTTGTGAACCATCTTTCCGCACAGTTTCGTAAACGTTCTCTGCTGCCTTATTCATGGCGCGGAATGCTGAAAGTGGATAAAGTACAATCCCAACACCAACACTCGCAAGTTCTGTAGTTGTGAAAAGTGGTGTCATTCCAAATTCTGTGATGTTGGCAAGAACTGGAACTTTAATTACATCAGTGAATTTTTTGTAGGTTGGAAGATCGGTAATTGCTTCAGGAAATAGCGCATCCGCACCAGCTTCGATGTATGCATTGGCTCTATCTAGCGCTACATCAATTCCTTCAACTGCGAGCGCATCGGTACGGGCCATAATTACGAATGAATCATCTACTCGAGCATCGACCGCTGCTTTGATGCGATCAACCATTTCAGCTTTACTTACTAATTCTTTATTTGGCCGGTGTCCACAGCGCTTTGCCCCAACTTGATCTTCAATATGAATAGCGGCAGCTCCTGCTTTATTTATAGTACGCACAGAGCGCGCAATATTGAAAGCTGATGCGCCAAAGCCGGTATCAATATCCACAAGAAGTGGGGTATCACAAACATCTGTTATCCGGCGAACATCAACTAATACATCTTCTAAACCAGTGATTCCTAAATCTGGAATACCAAGTGAACCTGCTGCAACGCCGCCGCCAGAAAGATAGATTGCTTTAAAGCCTGCTCGTTTCGCTAGCAGTGCGTGATTAGCATTTATTGTTCCAATTACCTGGAGCGGAGATTCTTCAGTAAGAGCTTTACGAAATCTGGCGCCTGCACTGGTCTGGCTCATTGGTTCACCTTATCACCGGCTATTTACAGCACTACAAGGGCTATGCCTAAATTGCATTGAGAGGTAGGCAACATTTTTGACGACCGTCACCTACCCGCAAGTAATTAGGCCAGTGCCGCATCCAGGGTGATGGTCGCAGATGAGTAAAGCTTTGAAACCGGACAGGTTGTCTTCGCCTTTTCAGCAAGTGCAACAAATTCATCATTTGTCATTGCCTGGTTAGAGCCTCTGGTTATTAAATTAATTTCGCTAATCCAAAAACCGTCATCGCGTTGTTCCAAAGTTACTTTTGCTGATGTTTCAACAGTTCCGGGAACTTTGCCGGCTTCTTCAATCAGACTTGAGATCGCCATCGAAAAACAACCAGCGTGGGCTGCTCCGATTAGTTCTTCCGGATTGGTCATTGGAACATCTTCGACTCGTGACTTAAGTGAGAATGGCAGAACTTCTCCTGCGCGTCCCAGCTTCATTGATCCAGTCCCCGCAGGAACTGTTCCATTCCAAATTGCACTTGCATGTTTAAAAACTTTCATTTTTGCGCTACCTTTCAAGTTATGAAGCCAGGCAAAGTATTTAACGCGGCAACTCTAGCGTCAGAAGATATAACTATGCGAGGCCAAGGGCAATGCTTCAATCTAATTAAATCTGGTTCATTCGCAGAACCAATGACTGCAACTGAAATCCACCTGACTGGCAATGCGTCACCAAAGGGTTCCAAGGACTCTGACACTCTGATTTATGTCAGATCTGGAAGTGCAAGTTTGGAAATTATTGGAAGCGATGATGAAAACAGCGTTAAGGTCGAAGCTGGTTCTGCAGTACACATTCGAAGTGGCGAGAATTTCTTCTGGGCTAATGGAAATGATTTGAAGGCGCTGGAAGTAAGCATTCCCGTAAGCGGTCCATTTGCTCGAAAACAAAATAGCCCGACAGAAATTTTTCAACGTCATGTAAAGCAGGGCGCAAGCAATAAAGGCACCGCCACTGGAAGTCGAGAATTTGAAGTTCTATTTGATGCAAGTAAGGGTTCAGCCGCCGCAACAATGTTTATTGGTTTTATTCCACCATCCGGCGCACCAGATCATTATCATCTTTATGATGAGATCTGCCAGATCGTGAGTGGAACCGGCGGCGTTACCGTAGATGGCGAGAGCCAAGATATTTCAGCTGGCTCAACATTTAGCATTACTCCAAGATTGCTCCACTCGATTGTCAACAGCGGCACCGAAGATCTCTGGTTACTTGGAATATTTCGTCCTCAAGGTTCGCCTGCTGCTGCTTATTATCCGGATGGCAGGCCAGCCCCTGGTTACAGTGAGACTGAATAAACTCGGTTTAGTTCTGGTCTTTATTAGGTATGTGTTGGAGACTGTGCGCATAGATTTAAAGAAGTTCAAAAAGAAAGCCGGCAATTTTGCTGGGCACAACGAATTATGGAGGGCAGACCTTGGCCGTTAACACTTCTATTGATTTAGCTGCAAAGTATCGATCAGACTTCAAAGTATTTGATCATGTTACCTACATGAACTCATGCTCTCAAGGTGCCATAGCAGATAGCGTTAAAGAGAGTTTTGATACTTATTTGAAGACGCTAGAACTCAAGGGTTCTGCTTGGGGCGACTGGGCTGGCCACCAAGAGAACGTAAGAGATTTACTTGGAAAATTTTTCAATGTGCCCGCAAATCAAATTGCTGTCACCACTTCGGCATCAGCGGGCGTTGCATCGCTAGCTTCAGCCTTAGATTTCTCGGGGAAACGGAACAAGGTAGTAACTACCGACAATGAGTTTCCAACTATTGGACAAATTTGGCACGCCCAAGAGAGGCGTGGCGCAAAAGTAATTCATGTTTCAAGCAAAGAAGATCTAACTGTTGACCTATCTGCACTTTTATCTGCGATTGATGAAGAGACTTTGATTGTTTCAGTAACACATGTTTGTTTCCGCAACGGAACAATGACTGAATTAGAACCAATAATTAAAGCTGCGCATAATGTTGGCGCACTTGTTTTAGTTGATGCATATCAATCTGTCGGCGCAATCCCTATTGATTTATCAAAGCTTAAAACAGATTTCTTGGTCGGCGGAGTTTTGAAATACATGCTGGGGGCACCTGGAGTTGGATTTATGTTCGCTAGACCAGAAACAACTAGCCACCTGATCCCAACTGCAACCGGATGGTTTGCGGCAGATAATATTTTTGCAATGGATATTCATAGCTACGACCCGGCAAAAGATGCGCGGAGATTTGAATCGGGCACACCTGCAATTCCATCTCTTTATCCTGCAGCGGCTGGAATGGAATATGTCCTCAAGATTGGACTAGAAAACATCGCCACATATGTTGCACGTTTACATGATGAGCTGCGTGAAGGAATATCCGAACTTGGTTATCGAGTTGTTACCCCCAAGGCGCCACAGAATCATGCAGCAATGCTTGCCATCGCAACAATGGATGAAAACGCACATGTTGCAGCGCTTGAGAATGAAAAGGTTATAGTTTCTTCAAGAGATGGAAATGTAAGAATTTCACCGCACTTCTATAACGATCGAGAAGATGTTGCAAAAGTAATCGCTGCCTTTGCTAAAACTAAACAATTTCTCCGGGGGTAAATCTCATGCCGGCCAACAAAGTGCAAACCTACAGGCTTGCAAAAAATCTGGAAATTTCTAGGGCAATTACGGGGCTCTGGCAGATTGCCGATATGGAGAAAGATGGAAACACTTTAGATCCAGTCCGCACTGCACAATTCATGGCGCCATATGCTGAAGCAGGTTTAAATACTTTCGATATGGCTGATCACTATGGATCTGCAGAAATTATTGCTGGCACATTTAAGAAGAACCTTGGTGAGGGCGCAAAAACTAAGTTGCTTACTAAATGGGTTCCAAAGCCCGGGCCGGTAAGTCGCGAGCAAGTGCGAGAAGCGGTGCAAGCTCGATTAGATCGCTTGCAAACTAAGAAAGTTGATTTACTCCAATATCACGCCTGGAAATTCTCTAATCCATATTGGCTAGATGCCCTAATTTATTTGCAGGAGTTAAAAGAAGAGGGTCTAATTCGGGCAATTGGAACAACTAACTTTGATACTGCTCATCTTCGGATCGCGAAATCAAGCGGAGTTGATTTAGTTTCTAATCAAATCTCGTATTCCCTGGTCGATCGTCGCGGTGGTGGCCAGATGGCTGACTATTGCGATGCAAATGGAATTGCAATTTTGGCCTACGGAACTCTTTGTGGTGGATTTATTTCAAAGAAATGGCTTGGAAAATCTGAACCTACCGGAGATGGCTTATCTAACTGGTCGCTTATGAAATACAAGAGATTTATAGACAGCGCCGGTGGTTGGGATAAATTCCAGAGCGTTTTGGAGGTTTTGAACAAAGTTAGCGAAGAGACCGACCGTTCAATCTCGACTATCGCAAGCAAGTATCAGTTAGCTCAGAAGGCTGTAGGTGCAGTAATTATTGGAGCCAGACTTGGCGAAAATGCACACATTTCAGATGCAACTTCACTCTTTACCTTTGAGCTAAGCAAAGATCAACGCAAGCGCATAAAGAGGGCGTTGGATTTACTTGATCCGATTCCGGGTGACTGTGGTGATGAATATCGAAAGCCACCATATTTAACAGCCTCGGGAGATTTAAGCCATCACTTAGAGGAATTCCCACCTGTATATAAATCAATAAAGTCCGCAACCAAAGAACGAATTGATTCCGGAACAACTTGGGAGACCCTTGCGGGTTATTCCAGAGCTGTCAGGATTGGAGATCGCGTTCTGGTTTCAGGAACAACTGCAACTCATGGTGAACTTGCTGTCAGTAAGACTGATCCGGCTGCGCAAGCGCACTTTATAATCGATAAAATTGAAGCTTCGCTTGAATCTCTTGGGGCAAAACTTTCAGATGTTGTGCGCACAAGAGTATTTGTAAACAACATGTCAGATTGGGAAGCGATTTCACGGGCACATGGTGAGCGATTTGCAGATATCAGGCCTGCAAACACCATGTTTATCGCAAAATTGATTGGTGACGAATATTTAGCTGAAATCGAAGCGGAAGCGGTTATCCAATAATGCAGAAACGCGAATTGGTTCCTGGATACAAAATCTGTCCAGTAATAAAAGGTGGGTGGCAACTAAGTTCTGGCCACTCGTTAAATCAGAAAATTGAAGACCAGCGCGCTATTGATGACACCACTGCTTTTATTGAAGCAGGAATCACGACGCTGGATTTCGGTGATATTTACACTGGCGTTGAAGAGCTAATCGGAAAGTCGATTGCAAAGTTACGAGAGACCCATGGTGGCTCTGCTCGGGATCTAGTTCAGTTGCACACTAAATATGTTCCAAATGAAAAATTCTTGGATAACTTTGATCGTTCTGATGTTGAGACAATCGTAAATCGCTCACTTTCACGCCTTGGTGTAGACCAAGTTGATTTAGTCCAATTTCACTGGTGGAAGTATGAGGCAAAGTCTTATCTTGCAGCGATGGAAGAACTTTTCAAGTTAAAGAGCGCAGGAAAGATTCGACATATCGGAGTTACTAACTTCGATGTCGAACGCTTGAGCGAAATGGTAGATGCCGGACTAAAGCCGGCAAGTATCCAGGTGCAATATTCAATGATTGACACTCGTGCTGAAGATGAAATGGCGCAATACTGCTTGGAGAACGGCATCGGCATTCTCTGTTATGGCACTGTAGCCGGCGGATTCTTCTCAGAACGATTTCTTGGGACTAGCGAACCAACCCAGGTTGATACGAGATCAAATGTTAAATATCAATTAATTATTAAGGAATTTGGTGGTTGGAGCTTATTCCAAGAGCTACTAAAGGTTTTGGATGTAATAGCCAAATCGCACAACACTGATATCGGAACAATTGCATCGGCTTATATTGTGAATCGTCCAGGTGTCGCTGCGGTAATTGTTGGCGCACGAAATCTTTCACATTTAGAATCTAACTTAAAGATTCCAACGATCAAGTTTAGTGAAAATGAACTAGCTGCTATTGCTGAAGTTTTAAGTAGAAGCAAAGGGCCAAAGGGTCCGGTTTACTATTTAGAGCGTTACAACGATGAACATCGCAACATAATGCACACCAACAATAATTAAGTTAGATCCTGCGCATTTAATTTAACGGAACGAATCCGATCTACCTTCATAATCAGTTTCTCTTCTGGATCCGGACAAGCAACAAGTGAATCTTGTTCAAGCCAATCATCGGATGCCATTTTGCGTTGTTTGGCAGGAAGCAGAGGCAAAATTGATGCGATTGCATACATACAAAAATGTTTTCCTTCGGGAATTCGTAGCTCGGCGCTATTTGTAACTTCGAAATAATCTCCTGGCTTTAAGCCGCAGACCGAGCGCCCACCGATACTGTCGACGGTAACTCGTAAATCGAATATCTCCATGCCTAGAGGATACGGCACGACATGGACTACAAACCATTAAACGACTTTAGTTTGAGACTGCCGAACCCAAAGTTACGTTGAATGTCTTTGATCCACCGGCGGGCATTGTGACCACAATTGTCACCTTGTCACCAGGGGCATATGAACGAATCCGAACAATTGCAGATACTTGATCTGTTATTCGAATCCCATCAATTGATGTGATGATTGCACCGGCTGGAATTCCAGCTTTTTGTGCCGCTTCATTAGGAGAAAGACTAGCGATCTTTGCACCCTTACCTGGAGTGAAACTTCTATCAAAGAAGACACCTAGGACTGGCCGGGTTGCCTTTCCGGTATCAATAATTTCATTCATTACTCGAAGCGCTTGATTCATAGGAATTGCAAAGCCAAGCCCAATTGATCCGCTCTGTCCAGATGCTGATCCAAGCGTTGCAACCGCAGTATTTATTCCAATCATTCGCCCCAATGAATCAGTTAGTGGACCGCCAGAATTACCAGGGTTGATAGATGCATCTGTTTGAATTGCATCTACATAGGATTCTGCAGAATTAATTCCATCGCCTGTTACAACTGGGCGATTTAATGCGGAAACAATTCCGCTGGTAACTGTGCGATCAAGACCAAGTGGCGAACCAAATGCTATTGCCTGATCCCCAATCTTTAATTGACTTGAATCGCCAAGTTCAATGGTTGGCAGATTGCTCTTTGTAATCCGCAGAACTGCTAAATCATAATTAGGATCTCTACCAACAATAGTCGCGGTTGCTTGATCTCCATTATCTAACCCAACCGTGATAACTCCAGCTCCGCCAACTGCATCTTCAATAACGTGGTTATTGGTAACTACATAACTAAAGGTTGATGAGGTTTTAAAAATTGAACCTGATCCACTACCACCACCGGATGGTGTTGTGACATTTATGGTTACGACACTTGGTGAAACTTTATTTACAATCGAATTAAGGCTGCCAGCAACCGAACCTAGAGAACCCAGTGTCACTCCAGTTCTCTTTGCTGGACAGGTGTTATTTACGGCCGCATAAATTGCCTGGGTCTTCTTATCAACACAAGCGTTCACGACATTTGTGCTAAAGACTCCCGATGCAGTTGCAATTCCGCCAGCAGTGGTTATGCCGAGAAGAAAACCTGCCAATACCTTTGTTGAACTACGCATAGGAAAACTCTACTTTCTACTTCCTTAAAGGGCGGGGCGAAGAAGTTTAAATATTTCTGTGAATCTACTCTGCCATCTTGGCTTCTGCAATCTGCATATTGCGCATTGCCGGGGTAGCCAACATGGCGATGATTAAAACTGCGGTAAAAATTGCGAAGAATTGGAGGGTCTCTGAGATGCCAATCGCCAGAGAAAGTGGGCCAGCGATAGCCAATCCAACTGGGCGCAGCAGCATGGTGCCCATAGCGTCAAATGATGAAACTCTTGAGAGCGCTTCTCGTGGAACTTCTCTCGCCATAGCGGTCGACCAAATTGTTATCCATAAATCTAGTGTTATTCCCCAAAGTAGCGCACAGAACGCAATAAACCAGATCGATTGTGGCTTTGCCATAGACCACATATATAAGGAAATTGAAAAACTGATAATTAGCAGAAATCGAAGCGGATACTTTAATTTAATCTTAAGCCCTATAACCGAACCAATCAGTAAACCTATTCCTTCAAATGATAAGACTAAAGACCAAGATTTCGCACCGTTAAATTCTTTGAGTGCAATCAAGGGTCCTAAGATATTTTCACCTGCTGCCCAAGCCAGAACAATAAATGAGAAACCAAATACACCAATTACAATCCAACGAAAGGATATAAAAATTTTCCAACCATGAACTAGATCATCAATCATTGTATTTTTGGTTTTACCTCTTGCTGGGGAAACATGTCTAAAAGTTAATAGCACTATTCCGCCGATAGTGAAGGTTGCTGCATCAATGGCCAACGCCCAGGTAGCACCCCAACCTGCAACAATAATTCCGCCAACGGCTGCTCCCAAAATGATTGCACCATTGGAGAAGAAATTGTTAACCGAATTAGTTCCCTGGAGATGTTCGTCGGGAACCAAAGCTGGTAGCACCCCCGACATTGCAGGCCAGAAAATTCCCCACATCAATCCGAAGTTAATATTCACAAGTAATAGAACAATTAATGGGACTTCTCCAGTAGCAAAGAACGCTACCTGAACAAAGAGTCCAGCGGATGCGACTAAATCAGCGAAGGCAACTGCTTTAACTCGGCCAAATTTATCGGCCAAAACCCCACCGAACGGGCTCATAATAAGCATTGCAACTGTTGTTGATCCAAGTACTAGGCCAAGCATATTTGCATCACCATCTGGAAGATTTAAAATTCCAAAAGCTAGCGCTATCGGTGACATTCCATTTCCAAAATTGCTAATAAAGCGCGCAAAATAGAAGCGCTTTATATAACGAAATTGAAATGGTTCAGTAAAATTCACTCAGTCATGATACTTCGAGGTTAACTAATTCTCCGCTTTCAAATCTAGCCGTTGGTGCACCACTCAAAATATGCACAGAACCTTCGCCGTAGACCTGCCAAGTATTTTCCGATAGCGATGTTCGAGGATTAAGACCCGTTACTAAAGCTGTATCTTCATCAATCCCAATAATCAAGGTTCCATCCGGTGCCTTCATTACGATCTTTGCTGCGCTGTCTGGAATCCAACCAAAAAATTTGTTGTAATGCGGAATTGGTCTTATGTGCGGGATGATTTTGAATCCTGGAATTCCTTCACTTCTCATTCTAAAAAAATTAGGAACATCCGAACTCATAGCCATTGCGCCAGCGCTACAACCAGCTAGCGATGCTCCTGCTAGCCAATTTTTTTCAATCTCTGCCCAGAGCGGGGTATCCCGTAGCGAATTAGCTAAATATCCTGGATCGCCACCTGAAAAATATATAAGAGCCGCATCTTTTATCCGTGATATGTATTCGATGTTAAAAGCATCGTTGCGGGTAAATATTGGGAGGAAATCTTGGATTGTTCCAATCCGGCGAGCTTGTTCAGCGCCTCGCGCTTCCCAAAATTGCAGTCGTTCACGACTCTCTTCTCCAGCGGCGGTTGGAATTTGTAGGAATCTATTTGGCTTTCCATTAGAAACTCCGGAATTTATAAGCGCGCTCTCCAACTCCTGCATGACAGGGAGATACTCGCCAGATCCAACTAATGCGAGTGCGCCTTGTTTCTTCATATACCTTCTTTCATAAGGTTACTTTAACGTCAGCTATTCAATTTCTTATTAGGTAAGATACTCGTTATGCGTAAATGGGCCAGAAATATTGCAGTGGCTCTATCTATATCAATTGTTCTCACCTCAGGTGCACTTAATTTCTTTAGCAAAGCGGCCTCGAACGCTATTCCAAGATCGAAGGCGCTTCAAGGTGCGCCACAATCAAAGAACGGTGATACAAATATTTTACTGATTGGTCTTGATAGTCGCAGAGACAATGAGGGCAATCCAATTCCGCGTGAGATTGCAAAGTTGCTTCGTACTGGCCCTGTAACAGTTGGGGGCTATAACACCAATACTTTAATTCTGATTCATATTCCCGCTGATGGCAAAAAAGCGGTTGCAGTTTCGATTCCTCGTGACAACTATGTAAATGTTCCTGGATATGGAATGAAAAAGATTAAGGAAGCTTACAGCTATGCAAAATATGCTGAAGATTCCAAGTTATATAAAGAAGGTGTCCAGCAACCAACCCGCGAACGTCTTTCTCGTGATGCCGGACGGATTGCAACCATTGCCACCGTTTCGCAATTCTTAGATGTTCCGATTGATCACTTCGCTGAAGTTAACATGATTGGTTTTTACGATCTGGCTAATGCGCTCGGTGGTATTCAAGTCTGTTTGAATAAGGCTGTTAGTGACACTAAGTATTCTGGCGCAGTATTCCCGGCTGGTTTGCAAACTATTTCTGGAGCAGATGCTCTTAGATTTGTTCGCCAACGCCATGGACTTCCTAATGGTGACTTAGATCGTACACATCGCCAACAAGCTTTTATCGCTGGCGTAATAACAAAATTTAGAACTCAAGGAATCTTCGGTGACATTGGGAAAATATCTGCTCTACTCGATGTTGCCAAGAAAGATGTAGTTATTGACTCTGGATTTGATGTTCTTGGATTCCTGCCACAAGCAACTGCGCTAACTAGTGGAAATATTAAGTTCCATACTCTTCCAATCGAAGGTTATGTGATGCGAAACAACCAGAGTGTGAACTTGGTTGATGAGATAAAAATTCGTAAAATTGTTCAGAATCTCTTTAACCCAAAACCTAAGGATCCAAAAGCTTTAGCGACACCAAAACCAAAGCCAACAAAAATAAATTATACCCAATTGGCTAGCGGTAAAGCCGTTGATGGCAGCGGAATCCCTTGCGTTAACTAATTAGAACTGAGGCAATATGTTTGCGATTTTTGCAGTTCTAATTGGTGTTGTTGTAGCAATTCAGGCTCGGATTAACGGCCAGCTTTCGGTAGATCTTGATAATGGCCTCGCTGCTGCTCTCGTCTCTTTTCTAACTGGATTAGCCATAGTTTCAGTTTTAGTATTTGGATTTAAGCGGGAACGCGAAGCGCTATTTAGGGTGTTCGAAGCAATTAAAAATAAGCAGCTTGTCACTTGGGAACTCATGGGTGGCGTCCTTGGTGGCTTCTTTGTTGCGGCTCAAAGCGCTGTTGTTCCACAAATTGGCGTCGCACTCTTTACTATCGCCGTGGTCGCTGGTCAGACCATCTCTTCGCTTTTAGTAGATAAAGTCGGAATGACTCCAAGTGGAAAAGAGAGAATTACAAAGCCTAGAATCTTTGGTGCAGTCGCGACTTTAATTGCAGTAGCAATTGCAGTCTTCCCAGACTTAACAAACTCAGAGTTTAGATTTCTGCCCCTGACATTCGCTCTGATTGTTGGTGTGTTTGCATCTTTTCAGCAAGGCATGAATGGCCGAGTAAATGTTGTGGGAAAGCGTCCACTCGCTACTGCATGGTTGAACTTCGTAAGTGGAACTATCGTGGTTGTAATTGCACTTTCGGTAGACCTCGCTCTTGGTGCAACAATCGAACCGCTTCCAGGTAATTTCTGGGTTTATACGGGTGGTGCTGCTGGTTTAATTTTCGTAGCCGTTTCAGCCTATATAATTAAGCATCTAGGAGTTCTAAATTTTTCAATTCTAAACATCGCGGGCCAACTTGTTGGAGCCATTTTGATTGATTGGCTGGCACCAACAAAAGCTGGATCACTAAATGGTTACCTAATTTTTGGAACAGTCATGACGATTATTTCAATTGCGGTTTCAAAGCTTTATGAAGGTAAAAAAATTAAAATCACTTAACTCTTGGTTTTGACTTACCCACATTTTTCTTTGGCCCAGCTTTTTTGAAAGTTCCTTTAGGAAGCGGTGCGCGTTTAGCAGGCGCCTTCTTTGCAAACTTTTTTGGACCTGAAGCCTTTTTAAAGGCAGGACGTTTATCTTCGCGCTTTTCTGTGCGCTCGATCTGCGCTGAATCTGCCCGCCAAGTTGAAGTCACAGGTCTGGAATCAGATTTATAACTCTTCTTCACTGGACGATCTGACTTATCAAACTTAGATGGCTTTTGAGAATTAAAACGATCTGCCTTTGCTGGGCGATCTGATTTTTCAAAACGTTCAGCTTTTGGATGGCGGTCAGCTCTAAATGAGCGTTCTGGCTTTCCGCGCTTTTCAAATTTATCGTTTCGATCTGTGCGCGCTGGACGATCTTCATACTTTAGCTTTTCTGGTGTTGCGCCACGGAATGAGCGAACAGGTTTTTCTCTCTCGCTATCTCCAACACGTCCGCCAACTTCACTACGCTTTTTAAAATTACCAGAGTGTCCGCGACGGAATCCACCACGATCACCTCGGTCACGACTTCCACGATCGTTGCGCCCTGGTTTTTCCGCTTGAACAATTACCGGAATACCTGATGGTTCTTGTGCTCCTGTGACGCGAATTAATTCTGGATCAGAAGGACGAACATAAACTTCATTTAATTTAACTTTGGCTTGGTTTGTGATTCCGAAGATGCCACGTTTCTGCTTATGAGTCGCGAGAGTTACAACTACTCCAGTTGCACCAGCACGAGCTGTTCTACCTGCGCGGTGTAGATAATCCTTGTGATCTGCCGGAGCATCAACATGAACAACTAGCGAGACATCATCAACGTGAATTCCGCGAGCAGCTACATCTGTTGCTACAAGTGCAGATGCGCGGCCATCTTTGAAAGCCGCTAATACTCGAGTGCGTTGACCTTGGGACTTTCCGCCATGCAATACGCCAACTGGAACTCCGGAGCGAAGCATCTTTTCGGCAAGTTTATCTGCGCCATGCTTTGTCCGAACGAAGAAAATTGTGCGACCTTCGCGGGCGGCAATCTGTGTTGCTACTAAATCCTTATGGCCTTGATCCATAATTAAAACGTGGTGCAACATATCTGCCGCACGTGATTTCTCATTCTCAAGTGAATGTGTGATTGGATCTTTTAGGAAACGCTTTACGAGTGAATCAACATCGCGATCAAGTGTTGCTGAGAAGAGAAGTCTCTGTCCATCATCTTTGGTCTGACCTAAAATATCTTTCACAACTGGCAGGAAGCCCATATCAGCCATTTGATCGGCTTCATCTAAAACTGTAATTGCAACATCATCTAGGACTACATGTTTCTTCTCAATTAAATCAATCAATCGCCCTGGGGTTGCAACAAGAATTGTTACGCCAGAACGTAGCGCTTTAATTTGGCCAACATATGAAAGGCCGCCTGCAACAACTTGGGTGCTTAACCCGACTTTGCGAGAAAGTGGTCCGACAACATCTGAGATTTGAACTGCGAGTTCGCGAGTTGGTGAAAGTATCAAACCAAGTGGGCGATGTGGCTTTGCTGTGCGGCCTTCAAGGCGAGTAAGCATTGCAAGACCAAAAGCTAGAGTTTTTCCAGAGCCAGTCTGTCCGCGCCCTAGAACATCGCGACCTTTAATTGCATCAGGAAGTGTTGCGCTTTGAATTGGAAATGGTGAAGTGATTCCTTGTGCATCCAGGGCTTCTACGAGCGCAGGAGCAATACCTAAATCTTTAAATGACATAAAAATACCAATCGAGACATCAAGCGTGTCTCGTGGTGCCAAAGATTAAGACTCGCAAGTGAACCTTGATTCTTATCAGAGGGTTCTATGAGGAGTGCTGCGGTTGCAACAACTGGCTAATTGTAACCTACTAAATTACCTTGCGACGCCACGTTGCATATTTCAAAGCTAGTGGATCAGTAATTTGTGCGTATTTGCGGCCTGTTGCACGCGTCAAAAGTAAATCTGCAAATTCAGGATTGCGAGCAAGTATTGGGCCATGCATGTATGTGCCGAAGATATTTCCGTTTACCGCGCCATCATATTTACTATCGCCATTGCCATGCCCAGTAATCACTTTTCCAAAAGCTTGCGCGGTTGGTCCCAATATTGTGTGCCCCATATGATTTTCAAATCCAGTTAATTCAAAACCCAGAATGCTTGAAGTTGTTTTGATATCACCAACAAAGCGTTTATCACCAGGAACACTTATTACATCTAAAAGCCCTAGACCATCAACTTCCTGCCCATTTGCTACGAATCTATTTCCAATGATTTGGAAACCAGCACAGACTGCAAGAATTACCGCACCACGTTCGATTGCCATATGAAGAATGTTTAAATTATCTCCTCTTTGAAGTGCCTCAAGGCTCAACAACTGTGCTGCATCTTCGGCGCCACCTAATAGATAAATGTCGCCATTGGTTGGAAGGTCATCGTTATAGGTGACATCAACAATATTCGCAGTAATTCCATGGAACTTTGCCCGGAAAGCTAAAACTTCGGCATTACCTTGATCGCCATAAGTTCCAAGTAACTCATTATGAATTCTGACGATTTTTATCTGGCTCATGAGTTCATCAACTCGTGAAAGGCGGTGTAGGCCGCAAGAACTTGGACACTTGCACCAGATTCAAATTTACTTATCGCATCCTTAAAACTTGAAGTTATCTCTGCCTCAATACCTTCGACATGTAATCTATAGGCGATATCAAGCGCGCGTTCGCCGCAAACTACGACTCGCTTCCCTGATAAGCCACTAAATGAAATATCCCAGAGCCAAGAAGTATCGATTCCATCAACTTCGCGAGCATTGACAATTAAAACTGCATTATCGCCAGCTACGGATTTAAGCGCTTCGGTCCATGATGCTGGATTTTTAGTCAATCTAATATTTACTTTAACGCCTGCATGTATTTGATCCACGCTACGTTCTAATGATTTCTCATCGACAGCAATTAGCTTCGCGCCAAGATATTTTCCAACTACATTGGCCATAGTTGCATTTCTAAATGCCGCACTGCCAGCTTCAAAAATTTCATCTGGATTAGAGTTTGTTAGGCCACATGGGCATTTATAGTTGTTCCGAACCCACTTTAGATATTTTCCACATGATGGGCAGACCGCACCGTCTTGATGCTTTCGGCCACCAAAAGAAATTCTCTTTGACTGCGCAGCGCTATTTAGCGCCACTGCTACAAATGGATCATCGACATCGCCTACAAAGAGAGTTCCGGGCGCCGCACTTGCGCTCTTCGCCCATCTATCTGCAACCCTTTTAACTTCGTGCATCCGATGAAGTTGGTCTCTGGTTAAGTTAAGTAACAGAACTACCTTTGGTTTTGCCTCTTCAATAACTCGAGATAGGTGCAGCTCATCTACTTCCAGAACGGCAAAATCTGATTTTTGCATAAGTGCTGCAGCTACTCCACGTTCAAGATTTGAACCAGATGGGCTTGTGGCAACAGTTCCGAGCTTAGAAATACTAGAAATAATCGAAACCAGGGCTTTGGTGGTTGATGTTTTTCCATTTGTTCCAGAAACGCAGATTATCTTCTTGCTCTTAGAAAGCTCCGCAATGGCTCTTGGGTATAGGGCCAATAGAACGCGGCCAGAAATTGTTTCCCCAGATCTGCGCAGAATTCTCTTAGAAAGTAAGGCAGCAAACTTTGCAATCAGGACTGCAATTTTAAGTCTCACTTGCAGCCTCTTAATCTAGTCTGATAACTCCAGATGGTGTTGCGAGATGAACTGCAACAATTCCAGAATCTCCATCATTTTCAGATGGATCGAGCCAAATAATTTCAATATCGTTTCCAATTGCCTTCTCTAAATCTGAACCAATCCATTCCGAGATAGTTTTTTTATCTCCAGCAATTTCAACTTTGACGATCTTTGAAATAGCTTTTCCATCTGTCGAAGGATGTGAAAGTGTTAACCATTGAATAAAGAATGGAAGTTGCTTGTCATTTAAGAGTTC
>DDMR01000076.1 GCA_002340925.1 Actinobacteria bacterium UBA2541 | reverse complement strand
AGGGTAAGGAGATGGCGAAGGCTTTGGGAGCCAAGCTTCCTGGAACGATTCTTACTACCGCCGGTGGCTGCGCTGCACATCTATCTTCTGTTATCGGCGCTGACCGAGTTCAAGAATTTTCACAGTGGTGGTTCAAGCGTGATATCGAATTAAAGCCAATCACAAAAGCTGGACGCAAGATTCGTGTCGGCCTGCAAGATTCTTGTCACCTACGAAATGGCATGGGAGTTTTTGTCGAACCCCGAGAAATTTTGAAGCAGTTGGGTGATCTTGTTGAGGTCCCTGGTGCGGCTGATTGTTGTGGGGCTGCTGGAAGTTATGCACTGCTGCAGAAGAAAAATAGTCGCAAAGTTGTTAGTCAGAAGATTGCTGATATCAAAGCCCTAAATCTTGATTACATTGCAACTGTAAATCCCGGATGCACTAGACAATTAGTGACTGAACTTCGCCGGGCTCGAGTAAAAACTAAGGTCATTCACCTTGCTGAATTAGTTGCGAATTCCCAGAATCAATGAACTCAGAATTCTCACTGGAAACGCTAAAGGCATCTTGGAATCAAGTTCTAGATGCAGTATTAGAAGTAGATCGCGTCGCTTGGCTGCTCTGGTTTGATGCCAGATTAGTAAAACTTGAGGGCAACGTTTTGGAGGTGAGCTTTGCCGATAGTGAAAAATTTAGTGGCGACCACAACTTCAAATCAGCACGTAAACCCGAACAAACTGCCAAACTAGTGTCCGCTATATTGGAAGTTACTGGACGGAAGTTGGAGGTTATCGAATCTTGAAAAAACTATTTATCCTCCTGACGCTCTGCCTAACCTTAGTAACAAATAATGTGGTTGCTTTGGGGCCACTGCCGCTTGTTGCAGCGGGACCTGGAAATCGCATTCATGGTGTTGATATCAGTATGTGGCAACGTCCATACGGCAAGCCAATTAATTATCAAAAAATGGCGAAAACTGGTGTCCGCTTCGTAATGATAAAAGGCGCAGATTCCCAACCATCAGCTGATTCACTTGCTAGAAAATATTTGATTGAAGATCGTAAAGCAGCTCAGGCTGCTGGTTTATATACCGGCTTTTATTACTTTGCATATATACCTGATACCAAAGTTAGAGCAGAAATTATTGCAGATGCAAAGACACAAGCGCAGAAAGTTATTTGGCGACTTGGTGAGATTGGCGGCTATACCGAACAAGATTTACCTGTTGCGCTGGATTTAGAAACGAACTGTGTTCGCAGAATTTCAGGAGTCTGTCAGAAGTATGCAAGCCGTGCCCACGTTTCATTGTGGGCGAAAACTTGGTTAAAGGAGATAACTCTCAAAACTAAGCGTCTGCCCTTTATTTATTCATATCCAAATTTCTTACAGAGCGCAAAGGCGCGATCAAAGCACTTTGCAAAGTATCCGTTATGGATTGCGGCATATGGGATTGATCCTGCAGAACCAACAAATCATCCGGGAATGAAGAGCGTTGGTTGCTTTGTGCACTCGTGGACTAAGTCAGATTGCACCGCTGACTACACGATTTGGCAGTACTCATCTTGCGGTAAAGGTTCGAAATATGGTGTTGCAAGTTCGAGAATAGATTTAAATGTGTTTAATGGTGGGGAAGAGAAGTTTTATGCGTTGACTAAGGGTATTTGGAAGCCAGATGATGTTGATCTCCTTCCTTACAATGAAACTACGACGGCAACCTTGTTATCTAGTTCTAGTTCGATAACGACAAACGACAAGGCGAATTTTGTGGTGGATGCAGTTCGTCCAAATGGCACCCATGTTGTTACCGGTAGCGTGCGATTTGTTTCAGCTGATACAACTGTTGAAGCTGGAGTTCAACAAGTAATTCGATCTGCATCTGGAAGATGGACTTTGAAAGTTTCTGGACTAATCGCCGGCAGCTATGTTGGATATGTTGAATACTTCGATGAATCAAAAACTCATGCAAGTGCGGTCATGCCGGTGTTGTTCGAAGTAACCCAGGGCCCAACCCCAACGCCTAAGCCATCACCAACAAAGAAGCCAGCACCTAAGCCAGTAGATACCTGCGCGGGGCAAATTCGTTATTAAAAGATAACCAAAGATAGAGTTGGCTCCTGTGAGCAACGAAAAATCGATCCCGTTGAGCCACGGCATCGTGCGCCAAGATCGCAAGTTAAGTGATGGCCGAACAATCTCTTATTACGATTCAAAGACAGTTGTTCGTGAAGCTGTAGACACTAGACCGGTCGAGAAACGTCCGGGACTTGGTGAACTTAGGTTAGATGCGCTTACAAATGAGTGGGTTGTTATGGCGGCTCATCGCCAAGCCCGAGCGTTCTTGCCACCAAAGGAATTATGTCCACTCTGCCCAAGTAAACCAGGTCTGCAATCAGAGATTCCCGAATCGAATTATGAAGTTGCAGTCTTTGAAAATCTCTCACCTTCACTTGCACTTGCCCAGAAGGATTGGAAGTTGCCAGCATATGACGGTTTGAATTCCCCGATTGTTGATGCAGCTGGCTTCTGTGAAGTTCTCTGCTATACCGATAACCATGAAGCGCACTTTGGATCTCTTTCGCTAGAACAAATTCGAATTGTTATGGAAGCTTGGCGTGATCGCACTCGTGAGATTTCGAAGTTGCCTAATATTGCTCATATCTTCACCTTTGAAAATCGTGGAGTTGAAGTTGGAGTAACTCTTCACCATCCACATGGCCAGATTTATGCTTATTCATATCTGCCACCAAGAGTTGAGAAGATGTTGCAAATCGCAACAGACCATCTGGCAAAACATTCACGCCCACTTATCACCGACATTATTGCTCGTGAAGTAAAGGATGAAGTTCGAATCGTTGCGCAGAACAGCGACTGGATTGCATATGTTCCATTTGCATCAAGGTATCCCTTTGAAATCCATATCGCACCAAAGGTATTTACTGCCGATCTTGCAGAACTTACAGATGCTCAGGCAGATTCCTTCGGCGCGGTAGCTAAAGAATCTCTACAGCGACTAGATGGCGTTTTTGGAATTGAGATGGCATATATGGCATCTTGGCATCAAGCACCTGTTCATATTGGGCGCAGCGCACTTGGTTTACATCTACAAATCACAAGTATTCGCAGAGCCCCCGGAAAGTTAAAGTATCTTGCAGGATCAGAATCTGCGATGCAGGCTTTTATTATGGATCTCAAACCGGAGCAATCTGCCGCACAACTGCGCGATGTAAAAATCTAATGCGCGTTCTGGTAACTGGTGGCGCTGGCTATATTGGTTCAGTCGCAACTGCGATGCTTTTGGAACGTGGTTTCGATGTAACTGTTCTGGATGACTGTTCAACTGGTCACCGCGATGCAGTTGTGGCTGGTGCAAAGTTCATTAACGGCTCAGTTTTAAGCGAGGAATCTCTTGCATTTGCGCTATCTGGTTGCGAAGCAGTCTTTCATTTTGCCGCAAAATCTTTAGTCGGTGAGTCAGTCGAGAAGCCTGACCTTTACTTTGAAGTAAATGTGAACGGAACCAAGAATTTACTTAGGCAGATGTCCCTGGCAAAGATTTCAAAACTAGTTTTCTCATCAACAGCAGCAACCTATGGCGAACCAGAAGTAATCCCCATCAGTGAAAGCGCTAAGACCGAACCAACTAGTCCATATGGTGCGACTAAATTGGCAGTAGACAAGCTGATCACCGAAGAAGCCAAATCTGGTTTAGCGGCAATAAGCCTTAGATATTTCAATGTAGCTGGCGCATATAAATCAAAGTTTGGGTGGTTGGCCGAGCGCCACAACCCAGAGACCCATCTGATTCCTAATTTATTGCGCTCGACAGTTGAAAATTCAATTAAAATTTTTGGCGACGATTGGCCGACAAAAGATGGCACCTGTATCCGAGATTACATTCATGTGGCCGATTTAATCGATGCTCATATCCTTGCCCTAGAGAACTTGGCTCCAGGCAAACATCAGATAATTAATCTCGGCAGTGGCAGTGGATATTCGGTGGCTGAAGTTATTAGCGCGGCAACCAAGGTATTAGGAAGAGCAATTCCAGTCGAAATCACTTCCAGAAGATCTGGTGACCCAGCGGTTTTGGTTGCAGATATTTCATTGGCTGGACGGGCTTTAAAGTGGAGACCAAAATTCGATATCGAAAAAATGGTCAGCGATGCCTGGGAATCGGCCAATGCACAATATCGCAAGTAAATTTCAGGAAGTTTTTGGCACCGCTCCAGAAATTATCGCAAGTGCACCAGGGCGAGTAAATCTGATTGGTGAGCATGTCGATTTCTTAGATGGTTTTGTCCTCCCCTTTGCAATCTCGGACTCAACAACCGTTGCAATAGCTAGAACATCAAGCAATAAAATTAGATCAGCTTCAGTTCAAAAACGAGGCACGGTTTCAACTATTGATTGTGAGGATATTGCGCCAAAGAGTGGCGAGGCTTGGACTCGTTATCCAATTGGCGTTCTCTGGTCACTTGGAATTACATCTGGAATGGATATCTTGATTGATGGCCAAGTTCCATTGGGCGCTGGACTCTCTTCCAGTGCAGCTCTTGAATGTGCAGTGGCTACCGCTGTAAACGATTTATTTAATCTGGGCCTAACGCTTCCAGAATTAGCACTGGCCGCCCAACGTGCTGAAAATGTCTATGTCGGCATGCCCTGTGGAATTATGGATCAATCGGTTTCTCTTATGGCAACGGCCGGAAATGCGCTGCTCTTAGATACCCGTGACCTTTCTATCGAACATATCCCCTTTAATATCGCACCACTAGGTCTCGAACTTTTAGTGATTGATACTCAAGTTCATCATGCGCTAGTTGATGGTGGATATGCCGAACGCCGAGCATCTTGCGAAAAAGCTGTTGCTGATTTAGGGATTACTTCGCTGAGAGATATTTCATTGGTTGACTTTGTTTCCAGAAAATCCGAGCTTTATGAGAAAACTTATCTGCGTGCTTTCCATGGTGTTACTGAAATGCAACGCGTTTTAGATGCGGTTGCACTTTTAAAGAGCGGAGATTTTGTTGGCTTTGGCGAGATTGTCACTGCGGCTCATGTTTCGCTCCGGGATAATTACACCGTCTCATGCCCAGAATTGGATTTAGCAGTCGATACCGCACTTAAGTTTGGTGCACTTGGTTCGAGAATGATTGGTGGTGGTTTTGGCGGCAGCGCAATTGCACTTATAAAAGCTAAAGATGCTGAACTCATTAAGAGCGAAATTAAGAGTGCATTTATGAAGTCTAGATATAAGAGCCCTAGATTTTTCTCTGCTCTACCAAGTGCTGGTGCCGGGGTTGTAAATTAAATCTGAACGATATTTATACCTAGTACCGCAACTTTAATCTTAGGCAAGGCAATCTTGGTTGGGCCACTAATTACCGAAGCATCGTTTGTTGGATCGAATTGTGCATTGTGGCAAGGACAGATCAGGAGATTATTAGTTGCGTCGTAATTGACAGTGCAGCCCTGATGAGTACAGACACTTGAATAGGCGAAGACTCCGGCTTTAGTTCTAAAGAGCACGGCGGGAGTTCCATCAAATGCAGTAAATTCTTTAGTAGAACCAATTGGGAAATCAGCTACTTTGATAATTGCGGCTCCGGCTTCAGGAGTTGGATTAGAGGCTGGAAATCTGCGACCTACAAAGACGGCTGCTACTGAAGCTGCTGCAACACCAAAAATTCTCATAACTTCGCGGCGATCCCGAAGGTCGGGTATCAGCGCAACTACGGATCTGCCCTTAGTATTTTGACGAACTAAGAAGAAGAGCGCGAGCCAGAGAATTGCATACGCGGTATCGCTTCCCAGAAAGTATGGTCTAACAGTCCAAGTAGCGGTGAGCCACAAAGTTATTGAAATAAAGAAGCCACCAAGTGATGCTAATTGGAGTGCAATTCCAGAGAGCGTTGCGATACCGATTGCGAATTCGGTGAGAATTATCATCCAACCAACTGCGGTCGCATTGTCGACCATGTTCTCCAATAAAAATGAGATCGGAGAAGTTTCAAGATAGCTAGAAATCTGGGCACCGATATAGCTTGGTGACTTTGGATTTAGAAATCCGGGATCTGTGGCCTTATTCCAGCCACCATAAATAAATGTGACACCAAGGAAGAGTCGGATGATTCGGGCAGCCACTGGAAGGTTCTGCCAGGACCTTGTAAAACTATAACTTGCCACCGTTACTACTCCCTGACCATTTAAAGAAGCTCCCTCACTTGGACTCGAACCAAGAACCTGCCGATTAACAGTCGGCTGCTCTGCCAATTGAGCTATGAGGGATTGTAACGTGCGAACTATATCTGACGCTCGGTGAGTTATCCCAATTAGCCCAATTCGCCTAAAGCGGCATCTTTCTGAACTCGGCGCTCGGCCTCCATGGCTACCAGAGCCGAGAACGTCTCGTTGTATTGCGCCTCATTCTCAGTTGGATTCAAGCGTTGTAGCGTTGATTTAATTTCAGCGATTGATCTACTCAATGCCACTTCACGGAGCCGTGCAAAAATCGCAGCGATATATCGTTCGGAGATTTCTCGGTCAGTGCGGATTGGCTCAACCGTAAGTTCGGTAATTAGCGCACGAATATCTTCACTCTCGCTGCTCTCTAATAACTTTTGGATATTTAACTCTGGCGCAGAATTTATCTGAGTGCGAAGTTGGTGGTAGGCCCAATATGAGAATGCATTCTTCTCTAGTAGCGCCCAATCCTTTGCCATTTCTGGAAACTGCAATTTAATCTTTAAGACTTCGCGTTCCATCATCAAGATTGGGTCGCGCAGGTTTACTTCAGATTGAACTGCAGGTTCGAGGTTCTGTGATGGCACACTTCTTGTCGAACTCTTCTTAATTGCGCTTGTAACAATATCTACTTCGAGTCCCAACCAGCCTGCAACCAAACGCGCATACTCTGGGCGAAGTGAGGCATCGCGAATTTTGCCAATAAGTGGGGCAACTTGGTTTAAGGCCGAGACTCGACCTTCTGCCGCATTAACATCATATTTTGCGATCTCGCTCTTTATCGCGAACTCAAATAGTGGAACTCGACGTGCAATTAAATCTCGAACTGCTGCATCACCCGATGCTATTCGCAAATCACATGGATCCATTCCTGATGGTTCAACCGCAACGAAAGTTTGGGCAACAAATTTTTGATCATCACCAAATGCGCGAAGTGCAGCTTTCTGTCCCGCAGCATCACCGTCAAAGGTAAAAATTACCTCGCCACGAAAAGCATCGTCATCCATTAATAATCTACGGATTACTCGGATGTGATCATCGCCAAATGCGGTTCCGCAAGTTGCTACCGCCGTGGTAATTCCAGCTAGATGTGCCGCCATAACATCGGTATATCCCTCGACAATTACAACCTGGCGCTTCTTCGCAATCTCTTTCTTAGCCATATCTAAGCCGTAAAGAATCTGGCTCTTCTTGTATATCGGGGTCTCAGATGTATTCAAATACTTAGGGCCCTGATCAACTTCGTCACTGGCAAGTTTGCGCGCACCAAAGCCAACAACGTCGCCGGAGATATCTTTGATTGGCCAGACTAAACGATTTCGATATCTATCGATTGGGCCCTTGGTGCCATCTTTACTTAGACCGGCAAGTGAAAGTTCGCTATCGGTAAAACCTAAATTCTTTAGGTGCTTATAAAGCGCATCCCACTCATCTGGTGCATAACCAACTCCGAAGGTTTCGGCGGCGGCTTTATCAAAGCCACGCTTCTGCAAGAAATCTCTTCCAATTTGGGCGCTACCAGGAAGATTTAACTGCTCGCGGTAGAAATTCATTGCTGCAACATTTGCTGCTACTAAACGTGAGCGATTAATGCTTGGGCCAGTGTTTGTGTTGGTTCCGTCGTAACGAAGTGTGTAACCCATGCGGTCGGCTAATCTTTCGACCGATTCTGAAAATGAGAGATGGTCCATCTTCATCAGAAATGCAATTACATCGCCACCAACACCGCATCCGAAACAGTGAAAGTAACCTTTGCTCGGTGTTACGTGAAAGGAGGGGCTTTTCTCATCATGGAAAGGGCAGAGGCCTTTCTTCTGTCCCCCACCAGCGCTCTTTAATTGAACGAAATCACTGACTACATCATCGATTGAACTGTTATCGCGGACATGACTGACATCTTCATCGCGAATTCGACCGGAAGCCATGGCGTTATCTTAATCGCGCAGCTAGCGCGATCGCCCCTGGGTCGGTTAGTGAAGCCACTTGATCAATTACCACGCGCAATCTTGCGCTATCTGTTGTTGCACGTTGCCAATCTTGCAGAAAGAAAGATTCCAAAGTATTTGGGGCACCCTTTAAAACTGCTGCCACTAGTTCGTGAATCAAGGTTTGCTCGTTGTCATAACGCTTTACTGAACGCTCTGAATTAATAATGTAAAAACCCGCAAGTGACTTTAGGAAAGCAACTTCAACATGTTGAGCCCGAGGCACCACTAAATTGGCGTTATATCGCGTTAATTGATCGGGCCCATATTGTGCTCGGGTTGCTTCTTCGGCGGCTAAGGCAAATCGGCCAACCAATTGACTTGCTAAATCCTTCAGTCTGGCAAGAGCGCGATGGCTGCCATCGTATTCTTTTGGCCAGCAGGAAAGTTGTTGCAAATTCTCTAATGCAATTCTGGCTTCATCAATGGTGATGTCAGCTAAATTATTTGATTGCGCATCTTTATATATATCCGCAAAATCATTAGTTAAATCATGTAATTTCACTTGGCCAGAAACTAAGGCATCTTCTAAATCATGAACGCTGTATGCAACGTCATCCGACCAATCCATAATCTGAGCTTCAAATGATTGGCTACCGATTGGTGCATCTTTGCGAGCCCAATTAAAGATATCTAAATCATCATCGTAAACACCAAACTTATGCGCATTAGTTGCGCGTGGCCAAGGATATTTAGTTGCTGCATCCAGGCTGGCCCGAGTTAGATTTAAGCCAAGTGAGATTCCATCTGCATCAACAGTTTTTGCTTCCAAACGCACAAGTAATCTAAAGCTCTGGGCATTTCCCTCAAATCCACCACAACTTAGTGCGGTCTGGTTTAAAGCCTCCTCGCCATTATGACCAAAAGGTGGATGGCCGATGTCATGCGCTAAACATGCGCCCTCCATTAAATCTGGATCTGCGCCAAGTGCAGCGCCAAGTTCGCGACCAACTTGTGCGCATTCGAGTGAATGCGAGAGTCTGGTTCTTGGAAAATCTGTTGCCCACGGAACTGCTACTTGAGTTTTAGCAGCTAGCCGGCGAAGTGCAAATGAATGAATGATTCGGGCGCGATCACGAGCAAATTCGGTGCGACCTAATCGCTTTGCTGGTTCATCTAAAAAGCGGGCACGATCAAACTCGTTATATCCCGAGTGTTCAACCGCTGCTTTTAAAACCATAGTGAGGTAACCCTAACTCCTTAACTAATTCTTAACTTGGTCCGTTAGGTGGATACCCTGCCGGCCAAGGGTGACATACGCGAGATAGGCCCCGGTTTCACGCACTAAATAGCGGAAACTCGAATTTGAAGTCGAAGCTGGTCCAGTGCGAGTTGGTGCACAAGTAGCAGATATTCCTAGATCGGATGCCATGGTCACAGCACGCAAGCAGTGGTATTGATCAGTAACAATAATTGCAGTTTTCAGATTTAACTTTTTCATAACATCTACATAGCTCTTAGTGCTAGCAAAGGTATCTCTTCCATATGGAATTGAATCGACGTATTTCTTTGCAACACCTTGATCCACTAACCAAGAAAATCCACTAGCTGCCTCAGTTGTGCGATCCCCTGGTGCTCGCGATCCAACAGTAAGAATTCTTGGAGCTAACTCTCTTTCAAATATTTTCTTTGCTTCCAACAATCTCGCTTCCAATATTGGGCTCGGCACGCCATCAAACTGCGCTGCTCCTAAAACCACAATCGCATCGCTCTTTACTGGTTCGGTGTGATTGGCGGTATACCAAACGCGGCCGCCAACATATAACGGCAGAACAATTACTACTAATAAGACAGTGGCGATTACGCGCTTAATTATCTTAAAAATTAGAAACAAAATTAGCCACCTGAAACTGAATCATCAATTGTGATTTCTGGTATTTCAAATGGATCATTGAGCCAACCATCTGGAAGATGCACTGGACGGCCATGACTTGTTCTACCTCTAGGTGATTCGCCTACTTCAACGGGATATGGTTGATCTTCGAGTTGGCCAAGTAAATATTCCAACTCACCTAGTGAGGCAACCATTCCAAATTTGCTGCGAAGCTCGCGCGGCACTCGAAATCCCTTTAAATACCAGGCCATATGTTTACGAAGATCTCGCATGGCACGACCCTCGGCTTCGAAGAACTCGACTAGTAATTGACCATGCCTAAAGATCACATCCCGAACTTCAAAGAGTGTCGGTGTGATTCGCGAATCCGAACCGCTAAATGCCGCAACTAAATCTCCGAATAACCACGGGCGTCCCAAACATCCACGCCCAACAACGACGCCAGCACATCCGGTTTCATTCATCATTCGAACACCATCAGCGCCAGACCAAATATCGCCGTTACCTAATACCGGAACACCAGTTGGGGCAAGGTGTTCTACAAGTCTAGAAATTGCAGACCAATCAGCTTGGCCTTCATACATTTGTGAGGCAAAGCGCGAATGAAGTGCAACCCAAGCAACTCCGGCATCTGCCGCAGCTTTACCGGCAGTTAAATAAGTTTCATTCATCGGATCGATTCCGATTCGCATCTTTACAGTAACTGGAACACCAAATGGTTTGGCTGCATTTACTGCAGCTGTGACTATCTGTGAGAACAATTTCTGTTTAAACGGCAGCGCCGATCCACCACCACGTCTTGTAACTTTCGGAACTGGGCAACCAAAATTCAAATCAATATGATCAGCTAAATTCTCTTCCATCAATAACTTCACGGCTAATCCAGTTACATTTGGATCAACTGCATAAAGTTGAACTGATCTTGGTGTTTCACCTTTTCCTGGTGTAATCAATCGCATCGTCTCTGGGTGTCTTTCGATTAATGCGCGTGCAGTAACCATTTCAGAAACAAATAAGCCAGCGCCTTGTTCACGACAGAGCGTGCGAAATGCCGAGTTCGTAATTCCTGCCATTGGCGCAAGAACAACCGGTGAATTTAAAACCACCTGATTATTCTCGAATTGGCCATTGGCAATTGGAAGAACCAGTGGTTTATGAGATGTGGTTAACAACCCAACAACCGTGGCGCAAGCCAATTTTGAACTTGATCAATACTGATTCGCTCTTGTGCCATTGAATCGCGTTCGCGGATTGTTACTGCGTTATCTTCTAAAGTTTCGAAGTCGATTGTTATGCAATAAGGAGTTCCGATTTCATCTTGACGGCGATAACGTCGACCAATCGCACCAGCATCATCGAAATCAACTGACCAGTTCTGACGTAATTTTGCAGCTAAATCCCGCGCTTTTGGCGATAGATCAGCATTTCTAGATAGTGGAAGAACTGCAACCTTGATTGGAGCCAAGCGGTAATCCAATTTCATAACAGCCCGCTTCTCCATCTCGCCTTTAGCATTAGGAGCTTCATCTTCAGTAAATGCATCCATCATGAAGGTGAGTGCGCA
>DDMR01000091.1:3077-3397 GCA_002340925.1 Actinobacteria bacterium UBA2541 | reverse complement strand
CAAGGTCTAAAGCTTGAAAGCAGAATTGATCAAGTGATTGTCGGAATGGGCCCAGGTCCATTTACGGGGCTTCGAGCCGGTATCTCATTTGCCCAGAGCTTTGCACTTGGCCGTGGGATCTCCTGGCAAGGAGTCTGCAGTCTAGATGCGATTGCAAGCCAAATTTCTAAGAGTGATTTCATCGTTGCAGTTGATGCCAGAAGAAAAGAAGTTTTCTACGCTCGATACACAGATGGTTCACGAATCGGTGAACCAAAAGTTTGTCAGCCATCACAGCTAGCTGTGTTTGATATCCCAATCTATGGCGAGGTATCGAATCA
>DDMR01000091.1:0-2972 GCA_002340925.1 Actinobacteria bacterium UBA2541 | reverse complement strand
TATGGCAAAGAGGCCTGGACTATGGCGCAACTTAAAGAAGAATCTGCTGGCAAAGATCGGATGTATGTAGTCGGAGAATCCGGGGGAGAACTTATCGCTTATGCCGGGGTAGTTAATCTGGCAGGAACTGCAGATGTTTTAACACTTACTGTTGCCGATCCACATCGCCGTAAAGGGATTGGCCGTGAATTACTGCGGAGATTAATTGATTGGTCTCGAACCCAAAAGTGCGAAGCAATAATGCTTGAGGTCCGAGTTGGAAATGAAGAAGCAATTCCGCTGTATGAAACATTTGGTTTTATCGAAATTTCGCGTCGTAAGGATTATTACGGCCCTGGTAAAACCGCAATCATCATGCGAAAAGAGTTGGTATGAAAAACTCTGGAGCCTTAGTTCTTGGAATCGAAACTTCTTGCGATGAGACTGCAGTTGGAATTGTCCGTGGTCGAAAATTACTCGCCAACGTAATTTCATCGAGCGTTGATGAACATGCCCGATTTGGTGGCGTGGTACCCGAGATTGCCAGCCGTGCACACTTGGAAGCAATGCCAAACGTTATTGCACAAGCACTTAGCGATGCCAAAGTTTCGCTCAAGGACATTGACGCTTTTGCTGTTACTGCTGGTCCAGGTTTAATTGGTGCGCTATTGGTCGGAACGTCGAGTGCTGCTGGTTTAGCACTTGCGCTAGATAAACCACTTTATGGCGTTAATCATTTATCGGCACATATCGCAGTAGATTCACTGAATTCGGATCACAAGTTGGATCCAGCAATCGCACTACTAGTGAGTGGTGGCCATAGTTCGATTCTGCAAGTAAATGATTTGACTAGTGATGTTAAAACTCTCGGTTCAACTATTGATGACGCTGCTGGTGAAGCTTTTGATAAAATTGCCAGAATTTTAGAGCTTGGCTTTCCGGGTGGACCCGCGATTGATCTTGAAGCAAAGTCTGGCAATCCAGATGCGATTGAATTCCCAAGAGGGCTTACTCTGGCTCGCGATTTGGTTGATCACAAATATGATTTCTCATTTTCAGGGCTGAAAACTGCAGTCTCAAGATACCTAGCAAAAACTCCAAACTATCTGCAAGCCGATGTTGCAGCATCATTCCAAGAAGCCGTTGTTGATGTGCTGCTGATGAAGGCAATTGGTGCAGCAAAAGAGAGTGGTATTGAAACTTTGATTATTGCTGGCGGCGTCGCCGCTAACAGCAGGTTGCGCGATCTGGCTTCAGAACGGGCGACCAAGGCCGGTATCCAACTGCGGATTCCACCTATGGATTTGTGTACCGATAACGGGGCAATGGTCGCGGCAATTGGTTCCCTTGCCGTAGCAAAGGGCTTAAAACCCTCACAAATCGGCTTTGCAGCCGATTCCAGCTCAGGTATTTCAAAGCCCATCTTTTGATTAGTTATCTTTTGACGCCCCACCCACCCCTGCTTTAGAGTTTGCGTTAGCACTCGAAGGGTGAGTCTGCTAATCGAGTAGAGCCCTCCAATAAGTCAATCATGAAGGAGCAATCATGGCCGTAACCATCAAGCCACTAGAAGATCGCCTAGTTGTAAAGGCAAATGAAGCCGAACAAACAACAGCATCAGGTTTAGTAATTCCAGATACTGCAAAAGAGAAGCCACAAGAGGGCACTGTTATTGCAGTTGGTCCAGGTCGTTTTGATGATGGCGTTCGCACACCAATGGATGTAAAAGTTGGCGATGTAGTTCTTTATAGCAAGTATGGCGGAACTGAAGTTAAGTACAACAACGAGGAATACCTTGTTCTTTCAGCTCGTGATGTATTAGCAATCATTGAGAAGAAGTAATAGCGCATGGGAAAAACTTTAAGTTTTGATGAAGAGGCACGTCGTGCGATGGAGCGTGGTGTAAACATTCTTGCTGACACCGTGAAAGTAACGCTTGGACCTAAGGGTCGCAATGTTGTTATCGCAAAGTCATATGGCGCACCACTTATTACCAATGACGGTGTAACAATCGCCAAGGAAATTGAACTCTCTGATCCAGCCGAGAACATGGGCGCACAACTTGTAAAGCAAGTTGCTGAAAAGACCAATGATGTCGCTGGTGATGGAACAACTACTGCGACAGTTCTAGCTCAAGCAATGGTGAAGGAAGGACTTCGTAACCTTGCTGCCGGAGCTCAGCCAATGGATATCAAGATTGGTATCGAAGCTGCAGTAAATGCTGTTTCTGAAGAGCTAAAGAAGAATTCGACAGCGGTAAGTGGCAAGTCTCAGATTGCAGATGTTGCAACAATTTCAGCACAAGATAAGGCGATTGGCGATCTCATTGCAGAAGCGATGGACAAGGTCGGCAAGGATGGCGTTATCACCGTTGAAGAATCTTCAACAACTGGTCTTGAACTAGATTTCACTGAAGGCATGCAATTCGATAAGGGCTATATTTCGCCTTATTTCGTAACAGATGCCGACCGGATGGAGACTGTTTTAGAAGATGCTTATGTCCTTATCTCTGGTGGAAAAATCTCTGCGCTCGCAGAAATCTTGCCAATCTTGGAGAAAGTTTCACAAGCTGGAAAGCCACTTCTGATTATTGCCGAAGATGTCGAAGGCGAAGCGCTATCTACTCTCGTTGTAAACCGGATGCGCGGGACATTTACATCAGCGGCAGTTAAGGCACCTGGCTTTGGCGATCGTCGTAAGGCCATGTTGCAAGACATTGCAATCCTTACTGGTGGCCAAGTGATAACAGCTGAAGTTGGTCTAAAGCTTGAACAAGTAACCGTTGATCTTCTAGGTCGTGCTCGTCGTGTTGTAATCACAAAGGACAACACAACCATCGTTGATGGCGCTGGCGATAAGGCGCAAGTCTCAGCCCGAGTCCAAGAGATTCGCAACGAACTTGAGAACACTGATTCTGATTGGGATCGCGAGAAGCTACAGGAGCGCGTTGCAAAACTTGCTGGTGGCGTCTGCGTAATCAAAGTTGGAGCACA
>DDMR01000070.1:3257-5925 GCA_002340925.1 Actinobacteria bacterium UBA2541 | reverse complement strand
CCCTTTGCATCCGCATGGGTTAAACGATCTGCAACCATGTCATTAGTAACTGAATCTGGAACTAGATTCCCGGCATCCATAAAAGATTTAGCATTTAAACCTAATTTGGTTTCACCTTTAATATTTAGACGAAAAATATCACCAGTAGAGATATGGGGAATCGAAAAGTGTGATGCGAGATGAACTGCTTGTGTTCCCTTGCCCGCACCTGGTGGACCTACCAGGATTAAGCGCATTACTTAAGGAATCCCTCGTATGAACGTTGTTGTAGCTGTGACTCAATCTGCTTCGCAGTATCAAGACCAACACCAACCACAATCAAGATTGCAGTTCCGCCGAATGGGAAGTTTGCGGTCGCATCGAAAAGAATCAGTGCAATAATCGGAATGATTGCAACAAATGCTAGATATAGCGAACCTGGAGCTGTAATTCGAGAGAGAACATATTGTAAATATTCTGCGGTTGGACGACCAGCACGAATACCTGGAATGAAGCCACCATACTTCTTCATGTTTTCAGCAACTTCATCAGGATTGAATGTAATTGCGACATAGAAATAGGTGAAGAAAATAATCATTGCAGAATAACCAATTATGTAAATTGGGTGATCGCCAGTAACTAAATTCTGTTGAATCCAAACTGCCCATGCTGAAGTGCTTCCAGAGAAGTTAACAATCAAAGATGGGATGTAAAGAAGTGAAGAGGCAAAAATTACTGGGATAACGCCAGCTTGGTTTACCTTAATTGGAATATATGTGCTGGTTCCGCCATATGACTGGCGACCGACTTGGCGCTTTGCATATTGAACAGGAATTCGCCGCTGCGCTTGTTCTACGAATACAACTGCGGCAACTACAAGAATTCCAACGACTGATACGAATATGAATGCGAACAGCCCTTTCTGAAGTCTGATTGACCAGAGTTGTGATGGGAATGTTGCTGCAATTGATGTGAAGATCAAGATGGACATTCCGTTACCAACACCGCGGTCAGTAATTAGTTCACCAAGCCACATTATTACAGCAGTTCCTGCAGTCATAACAAATACCATTGTCATAATTCTTGGCCAGGTTGTGTCTGGAATAATTGGGAAATTACATCCGCTAAATAAACGTCCGGGAGTTCTAGCAACTGCGATCAATCCAGTTGATTGCAGAATAGATAGCCCAATAGTTAAGTAACGTGTGTATTGAGTCAGCTTTGCAGTTCCTGATTGTCCTTCAGCTTTTAAAGTTTCAAAGCGAGGGATTACAACAGTTAGAAGTTGAACAATAATTGAGGCGGTGATGTAAGGCATGATTCCAAGTGCGAAAACTGAGAGCTGTAGTAGCGCTCCGCCAGAGAACAAGTTGATTAGGCCAAAGAGTCCGCCATTATCTGCCTGATTTAAGCAGAGCTGGACATTCTCGTAGGAGACACCTGGTGTTGGAACAGTTGAACCAAAACGAAAGAGAGCCATGATAGAGAGTGTGAAGAAAATCTTTCTACGTAGATCCGGCGTCTTAAACGCCTTACCAAATGCTGAGAGCACGATTTTCTCCTTTTATTCTAACTATTCTAAATAGTCTGACTAGTCTAATGGCTCTTTTAGATTTAAAGTTTCTTAGCTGATCCGCCAGCAGCAGCAATCTTTTCAGATGCTGATGATGAGAATGCATGAGCTTCGACAGTGACCTTTACAGAAATTTCGCCATTGCCAAGAACCTTGACTGGATAACCATCACGAACAGCGCCCTTTGCAATTAAATCCGCAACAGTGACAGCGCCACCCTTTGGATAAAGTGCATTGATTGTTGAAACGTTTACTGGCTGATATTCAGTGCGCTCTGGGTTTTTGAAACCACGAAGTTTTGGCAGACGCATTACGAGAGGTAGCTGACCACCTTCGAAACCTGCGCGAACTACGTTACGAGCACGTGTTCCTTTACCACCGCGACCTGCAGTCTTTCCCTTTGAAGCTTCACCGCGACCCTTACGAGTGCGAGACTTCTTTGCTCCCGGAGCTGGGCGTAGATGATGGACTTTTAGCACCATTGTTATTCAACCTCCTCAACCTTGACGAGGTGGCGAACAGCAACGACCATTCCGCGAATTTCCGGACGATCTTCCTTAACCACAACATCACCGATTCTTTTTAGACCTAGTGAACGCAAAGTTTCGCGGTGTTCTGGACGACCGCCAACCTTTGAACGTAATTGCGTAACTTTTAGACGAGGCATTATGCACCTACCGATGCTGCTACGGCACGAGCAATTGCTGCTGGTGCAACATCTTCTAATGGACGGCCACGTCGTGCGGCAATTGCATTTGGATGTTCCAAAGCTTTCAGCGCTACAACAGTTGCATGAACCATGTTGATTGGATTATTTGATCCAAGTGACTTGGTAAGAACATCTGTAATTCCGGCACATTCCAATACGGCACGAACAGGTCCGCCCGCAATAACTCCGGTTCCGGGAGATGCTGGACGAAGTAGAACTACTCCTGCAGCTTTCTCGCCTTGAACTGGGTGTGGAATTGTTCCGTAAAGACGAGGAACTTTAAAGAATGATTTCTTCGCTTCTTCAACGGCCTTTGCAATCGCTTGTGGGACTTCTTTTGCTTTTCCATAACCGATTCCAACAGTTCCGTTCTGATCACCAACAACAACTAGTGCTGTGAATGAGAA
>DDMR01000070.1:0-3093 GCA_002340925.1 Actinobacteria bacterium UBA2541 | reverse complement strand
CGTGAAGTATCTGTAGTAGTAGGAGTAGTGGCCATTAGAATTCCAATCCGCTAGCGCGTGCAGCATCTGCAAGAGCAGCTACACGACCGTGGTATTTATTTCCACCGCGGTCAAAGACCACTGTAGTAATTCCTTTTTCCTTAGCGCGTTCTGCGATTGATTGACCAAGGATTTTCGCCTTTGCAGACTTATCGCTTGAAGAATCTTTGCGAAGTGCATCTTCCATGGTTGATGCAGAGACAATTGTCTGACCAATTGAATCATCAACAATCTGCACGAAGAGATGACGGGTAGAACGTGAGACCACAAGACGTGGACGAGCAGTTGTGCCAGTAATCTTCTTGCGAACACGGAAGTGACGACGGGCGCGTGCCTTCTGAGAGGAGCCCTTAGCGACTTTTACACCGATAGCCATTACTTCTTACCTGTCTTTCCTTGCTTGCGTCGGATACGTTCTCCATCCAAATGCAGACCCTTACCCTTGTAAGGATCAGATTTGCGAAGCTTCTGTATTTTGGCTGTAACTTCTCCAACTAATTGCTTATCGATTCCAGAGATATGGAAGCGAGTTGGTGATTCCACCTTGAAGGTAATTCCTTCTGGTGCTGGAAAATCAATTGAGTGGCTGTAACCAAGTTGGAACTCAAGTCCCTTACCCTTTTCAGCAACACGGAAACCAACACCAACAATGGTGATTGATTTTGAATAACCATTTGTAACGCCTTCGATTAAGTTTGAAACCAAAGTGCGTGATAGACCGTGAAGTGAACGAGATGAACGTCCATCGTCAGGGCGAGTAAGAGTAAGTGTTGTTCCTTCTTGGGAAATTGCAATTGGCTCTGCAATAACGTGAGTTAGTGAACCCTTTGGTCCCTTTACAGTTACAGCTGAACCTGCGATTGAAACTTCAACGCCAGATGGAACAGTGATTGGGCTACGACCGATACGTGACATTTAGATCACCATACGTAGGCGAGAACTTCTCCGCCTACACCTTGCTTGTTAGCCGCTTTATCAGTTAGAAGACCTGATGAAGTGGAGATGATTGCAACGCCTAGTCCGCCGAGCACCTTTGGAAGCGCTGTTGACTTTGCATAAACACGAAGTCCTGGCTTAGAAACACGGCGTAGACCAGCGATTGAACGTTCGCGGTTTGCACCGAACTTCAAATCGATAGTTAGCGTCTTTCCAAAACCAGTAGATGAATTCTCTACTTTGAAGCCTGCAATGAAACCCTCTTGCTTAAGGATTTCTGCAATACGAACTTTTACCGACGAAGAGGGCATTGATACCTCTTGGTGGTAAGCAGAGTTTGCATTGCGCAGACGTGCAAGCATGTCCGCGATCGGATCTGTCATTGTCATTCTTGGCCTCTGGCCTTTCTCGAGCTGGTTTCCATTTACTTATTAAGTCGCCTTGTTAAGTAACGGACCTTTCACGTAGTTGTTAGTTGGGATAAAAAAGTTGGATGTATTTCTAATCTTTTACCAGGAAGCCTTAGTAATACCTGGAAGTTCGCCACGGTGTGCCATCTCGCGGAAACAGATACGGCAGATACCAAATTTTTGGTAGACCGCATGAGGACGTCCACAACGTTGGCAACGTGTGTAGCCGCGAACCTTGAACTTAGGCTTGCGTGCTGCTTTGACCTTAAGTGATGTCTTTGCCATTTGGCGCCTCTCTTAGTTTTCCTTGAATGGGAAGCCGAGTGCACGAAGTAATTCGCGACCCTCTTCATCATTCTTGGCAGTAGTAACGAAAGTGATATCCATACCGCGGGTGCGATCGATCTTGTCCTGCTCGATTTCTGGGAAGACGCTCTGTTCGGTTAGACCGAATGTGTAGTTTCCGTTTCCATCGAATTGCTTTGGAGATAAACCGCGGAAGTCACGAATACGAGGAAGTGCGACCGATAGCAGACGATCTGTGAACTCCCACATCCGATCATTGCGAAGTGTTACGTGGCAACCAATTGGCATACCTTCACGCAACTTGAACTGTGCAATTGATTTACGAGACTTAGTTACTTGTGGCTTCTGTCCAGTGATGATTGTGATGTCACGGATAGCGCCTTCAATAAGCTTTGAATCACGAGCTGCTTCACCAACACCCATATTCACAATTACCTTTGTGAGGGTTGGAATCTGCATTACGTTCTTGTAAGCAAACTTAGTTTTTAGAGCTGGCTTGATCTCTGTTGCATAGCGCGTCTTTAGACGAGGTGCAGTAGAAGTAGTCATTACAGATCCTTTCCAGTGCGGCGAGAGATGCGAACATTCTTGCCATTTTCGTCTTTGCGAGTTCCGCTGCGAGTTGCTTTTCCATCGCTATCAACCAACATCACATTTGAAATGTGAATTGCTGATTCAACAGTAAGGATTCCGCCAACTTTTACGCCGCGTTCGCTAGATGTCTCTTGGGTGTGACGCTTTACGCGAGCAACACCTTCAACAAGAACGCGAGATTTCGCCTTGTCTACCTCAAGAATCTTTCCAGTTACGCCCTTTTCTTTTCCGGCAATAACAAGGACTTCATCGCCCTTCTTAAGTTTCAAAAGCTTTGCCATTTTTTATAGCACCTCCGGAGCAAGGGAAATAATCTTCATGAACTTCTTGTCGCGAAGTTCGCGAGCAACTGGTCCGAAGATACGAGTGCCGCGTGGTTCGCCATCCGCTTTTAGGATAACTGCAGCATTCTCATCAAATTTAATATATGAACCATCAGGACGACGGTTCTCCTTAACGGTGCGAACGATGACAGCCTTTACGACTTCACCCTTCTTTACTTGACCGCCAGGAATTGCATCTTTAACAGAGCAAACAATGATGTCGCCGATTCCGGCGTAGCGTCGTGAGGAACCACCGAGAACACGAATACAAAGGAGTTCCTTTGCACCGGTGTTATCCGCGACTCGAAGTCTGGATTCTTGTTGAATCATTTTTCAGTGTCCCCTTACTTAGCCTTCTCAAGAATTTCAACAACGCGCCAACGCTTTGTAGCTGATAGCGGACGTGTTTCCATCAAGAGAACGCGATCGCCAATACCGGCGCTGTTGTTCTCGTCATGTGCTTTCAACTTATGAGTACGAGTCAT
>DDMR01000047.1 GCA_002340925.1 Actinobacteria bacterium UBA2541 | reverse complement strand
CTTAAACGTTATGCTTCTTTGAAATGAGAGTTGGGACAGTATGAGCAAGAAAGTTTTGATTACCGGTGGCACCAGCGGCATAGGGCGCGAGTTTGTCGATGTATTTGCGAACAATGGTTTTGAAGTTTGGTTTACATACTTCAGTGATACAGAAAAACCAGTAGAAGTTTCTAACTCTTATAAGCAATCTTCAGTAACAGGTTTTAAATTAGATCTTGCTGACTACGCCTCTGTTGAAGCCCTTGTTTCCGCGCTTCCTTCAACTCCTGATGTTTTGATTCACAATGCTGGGCTCGGTTCAAAGACAGTTGAGAAAGTTTCCAATACTCCACAAGGTCAGGCCGAAGCGCTGATTAAAGTGAATGCGATTGGGACTCTTTGGCTCAACAATCTGTTGCTACCAAAAATGCTTGAACGAGGAAGCGGAAAGATTATTCTGCTCTCATCTGTTGGTGGCGGAGTTACCCAATTTCCAGGATTTAACTATGCAGATGGCATGAGCAAAGCGGCGATTGCATTTTTGGGAAGAACTTTGGGAGCAGATCTTGCGCAGACCGGGGTTGATGTTTTCACTATTTGTCCTGGTGCAACCAATACGCCAATGTTCCAGGCAAGCACACTTAATCATTTAAACGATGAAGAGCAGAAGAAAGTCATTGCTTCGCTTCCTAAATTCCGTTTGATAGATCCCCGAGAAATTGCTGAACTGGGATATTTCCTAACAACTGATGCCGGAAAGTTATTGCATGGCGCAGTTCTCGATGCCTCGATGGGACTCGGAGTGAATCCAGGACTACTACTGAAGTAGAGTTCGACCATGTCTCCAAGGATTCAAGAAGCCACGATTCGTGAGCAACGTCAGATGCGTCAGCGTCAATTGATGGATGCTGCACTGAGTCTTGCGATGGAAGATGGAGTTGATTCGGTAACTGTTTCCGCCGTAGCAAAGCGTGCCGGCTTGGCCCGTTCTTCGATTTACGAGTACTTCGCATCGTCAGCTGATTTGATTGCGGATTTAGTCATGGAAGAGATGGCTCACTACAACAAGCGTTTATTGAAGGCCGTTGATAACGTTGAGGATCCTTTTGAATATATCAGCCTCTGGATTGAGGAAGCTTTGCAATACGTGGTTGATGGTCGACACCTTTTGGTGAAAAGTTTGAACACTGCTACGACTCCAAATTATCGAAAAGCAGATATCGCACAGGGGCACCAAGATTTGATGGGCACAATCATCAAGCCACTAAGCGAAATTGGTTTACCTGATGTGAAACTGGGACTCGCCTATGTTCAAGCTACTATCGATGTGGCATCTGTTCGAATTGAATCGGGCAACGACGCAGTGCAAGAGATTAAATATGCACAGAAGTTTGCGATTACCGGTCTACGGGCTCTACTCAAATAAAGATTATTATTTAGTTCTAATCATTTGGATCTAGAGGGATTCGGTATTGAATTTTCCCAGAATCTAACGAATAAGAGTCGTAAAGCTTTCGGGCTGTCGTATTTGTCTCATCGGTATTCCAATAAAGACGCGATGAACCTTCGCTTACAGCTATTTCCTTCACGGAATCAATTAACAGTCTGCCCAAACCTTTGCCGCGTTCGGCTGGATCAGTGAATAGATCTTCAAGGTAGCAATAGTTTTTTGGAGCCCAAGTAGAAGTTTGAAAAGAGTAATGCGTTAATCCTTTGACTACACCATCCACTTCAACAACTAAGCAGTGCAGATTGAAATTCTCATCAAGCAATCTTGCCCAAGTGAGCTGAGTTTGCTCTTCACTTAACTCAGATTTATAGAACTCTAAATAGCCATCCCACAATGGAAGCCATTGACTCTTATCTTCGGCTCTTAATGGGCGGACTATTGGCATCTCGCAATAGTAGGAGACGCTAAGCGTTATCCCAAGTATCCTCATTCGGTGTTCGCGATTATCCCGGGATTTCTATCTGGACTTTCATTAATCATCGCTATTGGCGCCCAGAATGCCTTCGTTATCCGACAAGGGCTGACCAAGAAATTTGTTTTACTTACCGTTTTAATATGTGCTTTTTCAGATGCGCTACTTATTGCCCTAGGTGCAAGCGGTCTTGGAGCTTTAATTAAGGCGAATAAAAACATACTGGAATTAGTTCGCTGGTTCGGAGTTGCTTATCTTTTGTGGTTTGCATTTAAGTCAGCAAGGTCCGCCTTTAAAAGCGCAGCCTTAAATTCTGCTGGGGAAGCTTCCGCTGATAAGAAGAGCGTAATTCTTACCGTTCTTGGGTTAACCTTTTTAAATCCACATGTTTATTTGGATACTGTTATTTTGCTTGGCAGTATTTCGAATCAATTTGGTTCAGATAAATGGTTCTTTGTAACTGGTGCGATCATCGCTAGTTTTCTCTGGTTTACTTCAATTGGTTTTGGTGCAAAATCCGCTTCCCGTTTTATGTCAAGGCCGATTTTCTGGAAGATTCTTGATTCACTAATCGCGGTAATCATGCTTTCGATTGCCGCGTTTTTGGCGTTCTACGATTTCTAGCTAACTAGCTATTTTGAGGGAAACCTAAGTTGATTCCGCCATGGCTTGGATCTAACCAACGACTTGTAACAACTTTGCCACGTGTGAAGAAGTGAACTCCTTCTGTGCCGTGTGCGTGCGTATCGCCGAATAGTGAATTCTTCCAACCACCGAATGAGAAGTAAGCCATCGGAACTGGAATTGGAACGTTGATTCCGACCATTCCAACTTCTACTTCATTCTGGAATCTACGAGCAGCGCCACCGTCGTTAGTGAAGATTGCTGTTCCGTTTCCATAAGGATGGCTGTTTACAAGTGAAAGTGCTTCATCATAAGTATTGACGCGAAGAACGCTTAGAACTGGTCCAAAAATTTCTTCTTTATAAATGCTCATGTCAGGTGTTACGTTGTCGAAAAGTGTTGGTCCGAGGAAGAAACCTTCGCCGTCAACTTTAACTTTGCGACCATCTTCTACAAGAGTGGCACCAGCTTTTTCACCAGCTCCAATATGTGACGCAACTTTGTCACGATGAACTTTGGTAACAAGTGGTCCCATATCTGAACCCTTAGTTCCATCGCCGGTTTTGATATCTGCCATGCGCGACTTAATTTTTGCGACCAAGGCATTTGCGATTGGTTCTACTGCAACGATTGCTGAAATTGCCATGCAGCGCTCTCCTGCTGAACCGAAGCCAGCATTGATTGCAGCATCTGCAGCTAGTTCTAGATCAGAATCCGGAAGAACGACCATGTGGTTCTTTGCGCCACCAAGTGCTTGAACGCGCTTGCCATGCTTGGTTCCGGTTTCGTAAACATATTTCGCGATTGGTGTTGATCCTACGAATGAAACTGACTTGATTCCTGGGTGAGTTAGAAGCGCATCAACTGATTCTTTATCGCCATGAACAACGTTAAAGACACCGTCAGGAAGTCCGGCTTCTTTCCAAAGTTCAGCCAAGAACATCGCCGCACTTGGATCTTTCTCGGAAGGCTTGAGAACAACTGTGTTACCGCAGGCGATTGCAATTGGGAAGAACCACATCGGAACCATCGCTGGGAAGTTAAATGGAGAAATTATCGCGACTGGGCCAAGAGGTTGGCGGATTGAATAAACATCTACTCCGGTCGAAACTTCCTCAGAGAAGCCACCCTTAAGTAGATGCGGGATACCGCAGGCAAATTCAACAACTTCAAGACCGCGAGTAACTTCGCCTGCTGCATCGCTTAAAACTTTTCCGTGTTCGGCAGTAATTAGCGCTGCTATCTTCTCTTTATTCTGCAGAACTAATTCGCGGAATGCAAAGAGAACTTGGGTGCGCTTAGTCAATGAACTGTGGCGCCAAGAAACAAATGCATCGCTGGCGGCGGTAACTGCCTTATCAACGGTAGCTACATTCGCAAGTGCAACGTTTGCTGAAACCTGTCCGGTCGCTGGATTAAAAACCTCGCTAGTGCGTTCAGTTTTCCCGCTATCTAATGCGCCATTTATCCAATGTGTGATGATTTTTGTCTGAGTCATAGCGTTAATCTACGCCAGAGCAATATGATGGCGCCAATCAATGACGGCAGTTATGTCCAAGTCGTCCAAATGCTAGGGGCAATCGGTGAGCACAGGTTCAAAGAGCAATTCTGAAGTAAGCGCGGCAGACCACAATTTTGTTTTCCACTCCTGGTCGGCCCAAGGTGCGATTTCACCAATCCCCGTTGCAAAGAGTTCAGGATCTAGATTCTGGGATCACGATGGCAAAGAGTATTTGGATTTCTCCTCCCAATTAGTTTTTACAAATATCGGACACCAACATCCAAAGGTGGTCGCTGCAATTCAAGAGCAAGCCGCAACTTTAACTGCGCTTGCACCACAACATGCCAGCGATATCCGAAACCAAGCTGCAGAGCGCATTGTTGAACTTGCAGGAACAAACTTCGCAAAAGTTTTCTTCACCAACGGTGGCGCCGATGCAATTGAAAATGCCATCCGCATGGCTCGTATTCACACCCGTAAACATAAAGTCCTTTCAACTTACCGTTCATATCATGGCAATACTGGCGCTGCGATTAATGCAACTGGCGATCCCCGCAGATTCCCGAATGAATTTGCATTTGGGCATGTGCATTTCTGGGGGCCCTATCTATATCGGTCTGCATTCTGGGCCAACAGCGAAGAGCAAGAATGTGAACGGGCTCTGCAACATCTAGAGCAAACAATAATCTTTGAAGGCCCGCACACAATTGGTGCAATTTTGTTAGAAAGTGTTCCCGGAACTGCTGGAGTTCTAGTTCCACCAACCGGTTATCTCGAAGGTGTTCGTGCGCTCTGCGACAAATACAAAATTTTGTGGATTGCGGATGAAGTAATGGCTGGCTTTGGCCGAACTGGAAAATGGTTTGCATTCCAATCATCAAAGGTAGTTCCGGACTTAATTACCTTCGCCAAAGGCGTGACTTCAGGTTATGTCCCACTCGGTGGAGTTGTTATTGGCAAGGAAATTTCAAAGACATTCGATGAGCAAGTATTTCCTGGTGGCCTTACATATATGGGACACCCACTAGCAGCTGCTACCGCAGTTGCAACAATTGATGTTATGAAAGAAGAGAAAATGCTTGAAAACGCAGCATCAATCGGTGAGAAAATTCTTGGTCCTGGTCTACATGAATTAGCTAAGAAACATAAAGTCATTGGCGATATTCGCGGTGCTGGTGTTTTCTGGGGAGTCGATCTGGTCAGCAATCGTAAGACGCACGAACCACTTGCGCCTTACGGAGGATCAAGCCCTGCGATGAATGAACTGGTTGCAGCTTGCAAGGCCAATGGCATGATGCCGTTCACGAATTTCAACCGAATTCATTTGTGCCCACCGTGCAATATCTCGCAAGCCGATGCCCGACTTGGTCTGGAAATTCTCGATAAATCCTTGGCAGTAATCGGAAAGTATTACACCGGCGAATAAAACTCGTGCCGCGCTGATCTTTTATCGCTGGTTATGACAAACTGCCGCCATGGCTCAGCTAATTTATTACTGCGGAACAATGGACAGTGGAAAATCCACTTTGGCGCTGCAGACCGCTCACAACTACGAGAGTCGCGGCCGCCATGGATTGGTCTTTACAAATCGAGATCGAGCCGGCACTGGAATTATCTCCTCCAGATTAGGTCTTCAAAGCCCAGCTATAGAAGTTGGTAGCGAGATGGATATCTTCTCGTTTGTGGAATCTCATCAAGCTAAAAGTGGAAAGTTAGACTATTTAATCTTTGATGAAGCTCAGTTTTACGAAAGTGAACAGATCGATCAACTTGCTCGAATCGTAGATATTTTGAATGTAGATGTTTTCGCCTTTGGAATCCTTAGTGATTTCAGAACTTCCCTATTCCCTGGTTCGATGCGACTTATTGAATTGGCAGATCGAGTCAACCCATTGCAGGTTGAAGCGCTATGTTGGTGTGGGCTTCGTGCAACACACAACGCCAGAATTATTAATGGGCGCATGACTCGTGAGGGAGATCAATTGGTCCCAGGTGACACCTCGCCTGATGCTGAAGTTGTTTACGAAGTTCTCTGTCGAAAACACCATATGGCGAATATGAGCTCTAAAGATCACGACGAGAACAGGTAGGTTTGCCGGATGAGCGATTTATATTCTGATCCACTTGGCACCGCAGTTTTAGCCGCAGCGAAAATTGCCGAGATAACCGGGAAATCGAAACACGATATAGCACTTGTAATGGGATCTGGGTGGATGCCGGCTACAGATGCACTTGGAAAACCGACTCACGAATTTGCAGTAACTGAAGTTCCAGGATTTCCAGCTCCGACAGTTGTCGGCCACGGTGGATTGATTCGCTCTTATGAAATCGATGGCGCAAATGGAAAAATCCAAGCACTCGTCTTTCTTGGTCGGACCCACTTATACGAGGGTAAAGGTCTAGAACCGGTTGTTCATGGGGCACGCACAGCGGTAAAAGCTGGTTGCAAGGTAGTTGTGTTAACCAATGCCTGTGGCGGAATAAATCGGGACTACAAAGTTGGACAACCTGTTCTGATTCGGGACCATATTTCTATGACTGCAACAAGTCCACTGATTGGTGCTGACTTCGTCGATTTAACTGACTTGTATAGCAAGCGAATTCGCCAACTTGTGAAGAGCGAAGATCCATCGCTAGCTGAAGGTGTTTATGTTCATTGGCGCGGGCCAGCTTACGAAACACCAGCAGAGATAAATATGTTGCGAACAGTTGGCGCAGATCTAGTAGGAATGTCTACAGTCCCAGAAGCGATTGCAGCACATGCACTAGGTGCAGAAGTTTTGGGAATTTCGCTTGTAACAAATGCTGCCGCCGGTGTCACCGGAGAAAAATTAAGCCACGCCGAAGTTATGGAAGCCGGGCAAGCAGCTGCTGGGCGAATGGGTGAATTGCTCGCAAAGGTTCTAAAACAACTGTGATTGGTGAGCAGTTCCGGCTAGAAATTTTAGATTGGATTGCAGAGGATCCAGATTCAGATACGGCTTCTCTTCTTGCCAAATGGCTCTCTGAAAATAACGAGAGCGAACTTCGCAAATCATTTAACGGTTTTCTAGAGTTTGGCACTGCAGGATTACGTGGACCAGTGCGACCAGGACCATCGGGAATGAATCGCGCCGTTGTCGGACGCACAGCTGCCGGAATCGCTGCATTTTTAATTTCTAGAGGTTTGTCTAAAGTTGTTATTGGCCGAGATGCAAGGCATGGTTCTGCAGAATTCATGCAAGAAAGCGCCGAGATTCTGTCGGGCGCGGGCCTAGATGTTTACCTGCTCCCCCGTGAACTTCCAACACC
>DDMR01000050.1 GCA_002340925.1 Actinobacteria bacterium UBA2541 | reverse complement strand
CTGTTAGCCACCACTTTGCTCTTCGGAGTCCGGACTTTCCTCGGTATTTTCATAACGCGGTGATCCGGGCGACTCTTCATGCGAAGGATAGCGTGGGTGCAGCTTCTTACTCAAAACAATTTTTGACTACGCGCAATATGTGCTAACCGAAGAGCCAAACTGTTGTATTTGCGCCAACCTTACCACCAACAATTGGCCCACTAGACAGAACGACTTTTCCTGCGGGAAGCTTGTATGACTTTGCATTAAAGTTCATTATGCACTGCCAACCATTAGGGCGAATAAAGTGAATTACTTCTGCATTAGTTGTTGGAATCCACTGTAAATCTTCTTCAGTTTGTAATTTCTTTCTAAGTGCAAGTGCGTCGCGATAGAGAGAAAGAGTGGATCCCTTAATTCCATCTTGCTTATCGGCTGCGTAATTTGCAAACCATTTTGGTTGTGGAAGATGAGATTTCTCCTGACCGAATCCAAATGATGGTTTTGTTGATTCCCATGGAAGTGGAACACGGCAACCATCACGACCTTTTTCTGTGTGAATGAGTGCAAGGCCAGATACTTTGCCTTTGACCATTTGTGGATAAACATTTCTAAACCAAACTGGGTCCTGTAAATCTTCCTTAGGAATATCTTCAACTTCAAATAGTCCGAGCTCTTCCCCTTGGTAGATATATGTGCAACCCGGAAGGGCTAAAAGCATCATTGTTGCGGCATTTGCTCTAGCTAGTCCAAGTGCGCGGTCTAACTTCGCACTCTTTCCATCAGACAGAAGCCATTCAATAAAGTTGGTTTTCTTAGGCAATCCATATCGAGTGGCATGGCGTATGCGATCATGGTTATCTAGAACCCATGTAGACGAAGATCCCTCTGACTTAGCGAGGCGGATATTATCTGAAATAACTTTCTTGAATCGGCGTGCATCGAAATCTTCACCTAAAAGATCAAAGTTGAATGCCTGACCTAGTTCATCAGGCCGGGCGTAGAGCATGCGGCGCTTTGCTTGAACATATGCTTCCGCAACAGCAACGCGTGGTGGGTCATACTCATTGAATACTTGGCGCCATTCTCTAAAGATTTCATGAACTTCGTTTCGGTCAAAGAGAATATCAGAGCCATCTTGTGCAATTTTGAAGGCATCCATAGACTTCTTAGCAATATGTAAGCGTTTGAAATCTTTCTTCATTGCATGCGCAACATCGACTCGAAAACCATCAACACCGCGATCTGCCCAGAAGCGAAGAGTTTTGAGGAAATCAAGTTGAACTTCACGGTTATCCCAATTGAAATCTGGTTGCTCTGGTGCAAAGAGGTGCATGTACCACTGCCCAGGTGTCCCATCGGCATTTGTTGTGCGAGTCCAGGCCGATGGCGCGAAGTGAGAAATTTCATCTGATGGCGCAATCTCCCCATTTTTTCCACGGCCATCTCGAAAAATATATCGATTGCGTGCGGCAGAACCTGGCGCAGAGTTGAGCGCTTCTTGAAACCATGGATGTTTGTTTGATGAATGATTTGGGACAATGTCTACGACTACAGATATGTCTGCATTGTGTAGTGCTTTGAGCATTTTGTCGAAATCCTTTAGCGTCCCAAGTCGAGGATCAATGTTGCGATAATCGGAAACGTCATATCCGCCATCTGCTAAATCAGATGGATAAAAAGGGCTTAGCCATACTGCATCAAGGCTCAAGGATTTTAGGTAATCTATTTTTGAAGTAATGCCTTTGATATCACCTATACCATCTCCATTAGAGTCTTTAAAAGAGCGCGGATATATCTGATAAATAGCAGCTTGACGCCACCAATTTTCATTCTTTTTCATCTTTCTATTTCACCGCTCCCATAGTTATTCCCCGCATAAGTGTTCTCTGGAATATGAGAAAGAAGATTACAGATGGCATGAAGCCAATAAGGGCAGCAGCAGCGCGCGCAGTGGAATCACTAGTGAATTGGCCTGTGGTAACTGCCATGGCAAGAGTCACAGTTTGATTATCATTTGATGGCAACATAACGAGCGGAATCAAAAATTCGTTCCATGTGAAGATGAAAAACATAGTCGCCAAAACAAAAAGGGTTGGGCGAAGAAGGGGTAGGACAATACTTCGAAGGATTCTCCATGGACTAGCGCCATCTATTCGAGCTGCCTCTAACAGTTCGTCGGGAAAAGTGCTCATCACAGAAGAAAGCAAGTAGGTGCCAAATCCTGTAGATAAAACACCAAAAATAATAATGATTGACCAAATGTTGTCATAGAGGCTTAGCGTTTTAGATATTGAATACAGTGGATAAATAAGTGCTTCTTGAGGGATGGTAAATGCCACCATGAAGAATCCCAAGATCCAGGTTCGTCCTTTTACTCGCCCAATACCAATTGCATAAGCGGTTAGGAAGCTCAAAAATACGGCAATTAGTGCAACAAGGAGGGATACTTGAACTGAATTCATTAACTTCTTCGTGAAATCAACTTCACTCCAGAATTTTCCAAATTTAGAGAAATCCCATTCGTTAGGTATCGCCAAAACTCCGTTTTGAACAAATTCCTGTGGAGTTTTGAAGGCATTTATGAAAGCGATAAACATTGGAAAAAGCCACACAAGGGCCATCGTAATTAAGCTACCCAGAACCAGATAGGGCGCGAATCCTTTTTTGCGTTTGACTTGAGTTCTCATCGCATTAGTCCCATTTTTCTTTGAAGACGAAGCAAACCAATTGCAAGTGCAGTAAGTAAAAGCGCTAATACTGTTGCTATCGCTGCGCCGTAACCCACGCGGGTTGTCGAAAAGAAATGGAAGTAAGAGAAGTAGGCTGGCACTTGCGTTGCATCTCCCGGTCCGCCATTAGTCATTACATACACAGGTCCAAAAACCTTGAGTGCCGCAACAGTCGTTGTAAGAAGAACAACCGCGATTTCTGGATATAACTGTGGGATTGTCACAATTCTAAATCTTTGGAACCAAGTTGCGCCGTCCAGTTGAGCGGCCTCATCTAAGTATGGATCCAATCTCGACATTCCAGAAACAAAAATTACAATTGTGTATCCTACTTGAATCCAAATCATCATAATTGAAAGCGCGAACATTGCTGTACCAGCTTCTCCCAACCAGTTTAAAGCCAAAGAGCCCAGACCTATTTCTCGAAGAATTGTGTTTACGACTCCAATATTTGGCGAAAGCATCCAAGCCCAGAGCATTCCAACTATTGGTAGAGCGATAATTTGAGGCACATAGAGACTTATTCGCAGAAAAGTTGAAATAGCATTTCCAAAATATCGTGCAATAAAGTCGTAAATAAGAGCAGCAATTAGGATGCCAATAGCTGTTGGAGCAATTGACATAGCAAAGATAAATTGAAAGGCATGCAGGAAAGAGACCCAGAAAACTCTGTCTTGAATTAAGTTCTGATAATTTTCTAAGCCGACCCACTCAGGAGTGCCAATTCCCTGCCAACTATTGAAGCTTAGATAAACATTATAAAGAAATGCACCGCCAACAAGCGCGGCAAACGAAACCACTCCGGGAACGGCATACCAATAATATTGTTTGGTTTGTTGAACCTTAGTGGTCAATTGTTGATCCTCTTCGTGATGTTAATTACTTTGAAATTATAGTTGAAGTGGGGTCAGTTCTTTTTTTAAAAAAAGTGAACTGACCCCACAACATATTACTTTTTGCTGCGTGGCATTACTAATCTTTAACCGAAGTTAGAGATTAAGCCTTTGGACGACCAGAGTTATAGAAGTTTCCAGTTGTCTTCATATAAGCATCCACATCGCCGCTTGATAGCAGCGCTGTTCCAGCTGAAAGGAGGATGTCGTAGTAACCAGGAACCGGCCAGTCAGGATACATAGCCAAGGCATTCTTCTTCACGATCTGAGTAAATGGAGTCGCTGTAAGAATTGCCGCTGGGTTCGCAATTGCTGTGGCATCAGCAAATAGTGGAAGTCCACCAGCGTTGCCGAGGTAGTTCTGGTACTTCTTTGAAAGAACCAGGTTAATAAATTCAGCAGCAAGGTCCTTGTTCTTAGACTTTGCTGGAATTACAAATAAGTTACCAGCAGAGCCAACAGAAAGCTTTCCTGGAACCGGAAACTTTCCATACTTGAATGTTGTTACCTTTGTCTGGTTATCTCCATCAAGCCAAGAACCAGCAATCATCATTGCCGCCTTGCCTGATTGGAACAATGGAACAGCTTCTTCATCAACCTTTACGCCTGAAACGTTATCAGGCAGATATCCTGCCTTCTGCCATGAAACAAGCTTTGATGCTGCCCACTTAATATTTGCATCTGTACTTGCATCTATTGGCTTACCTTTGAACAACTGGAATGAGTTGATCCAGGCTTGATTAGCGCGTGACACTGCAAGCGCGTAAACATTGTGAACGACTTGATATCCGCCGCCACCCATTGTGAGAGGTGTTACGCCAGCAGCCTTGAACTTAGCCATTGCTGCTTCTAGCTCAGCCATTGTCTTAGGAATCTTTACGCCATTTGCCGCAAATAGATCCTTGTTGTAGAAAACTGAAACATATTCTCCATAGCTAGGGACGCCATATAGTTTTCCAGTTCCCATCAATCCCTTTTTGTATTTACCATAAAGCGAGACAGATGATGGAAGATTCCAGTTGTATTTCTTTGAATATGGAGTGAGATCTGTAAGCAGTCCAGCCTTTGATGCAAGTCCTGCAGTTCCGTTGCCCTTGTTATATTCAGTTACATCTGGCGCAGCATTTGAATTAAGGATCTGAGCACCTGTGTTGTTCATGACTTCGAATGTCTTGAGCTGAAACTTGACATTTAGCTCTGGGTGAGCTTTCTTGAATTCTTTAAGAGCTACAGCCCATGTTTGTCCTGTAGGTGTGTTGTCCTTCGAATACCACCATATGTTGAAATCCTTCTTCGCAGCTGGCGCTGATGCAAGCGTTGAAGAAGTGAAAAATCCTGCTGCAATAACAACGGCTAGGATTCTTACACCTTTCTTGTTTACTATCTTCATAAAATCCCTTTCAGGAGAGTTCAAACTCCATCGTGTTGGAGTTATGTCGACACGCGTCGACAAGTGGTGTTACAATATTCCAGTTCAACCATGTCGGCAAGTAGTCGACACGCGTAGATAAAGATTGTGATACAAACGTTACCTATGGCTACACGGGCAGAAGTGGCAAAACTGGCTGGGGTTTCCGCTAGCACGGTCTCCTACGCGCTAAGCGGGGATCGCTCAATCAAAGAGGAAACCCGTAAGCGCGTGCTCAAAGCTGTTGCTCAACTCAATTATCGACCTAACTTTGCCGCAGGCGCTTTAGCCGGAGGCAAGAGTAAGACACTAGCGCTACTCGCCCCTTCAGGTGAATTCGGAATCGCGCTTATCGCGTTGGAATACATCAACGGGGCATCAGCTGCTGCCCGGGATCGCGGATATCACCTAGTGATTTGGCCAAGCCAAGAGAGCGAACTCGAAGAAATTCACACTTTCGCTCAATCAGGAATGATTAGTGGTGTTATTTTGATGGAAATCAAACTCAAAGACGAGCGTGTGAGTTTTCTTAAAAAAGCCAAGGTACCATTTGCGATGATTGGCCGTACCGAAAAACCAGGAAAAGATTCCTTCGTTGACCGTGACTTCATCGGTGCAACCCAATTGGGTATTGACTACCTAGATTCATTAGGTCATAAGAAAATTGCCTTTTTAACAACAGAGCGGGCATTAGGTGTAGATACTAGATTCAGTTCAGCACTGCTTGAAGCCGCTTCGAAGAAGAAAATGGCGGCAATGAAAATTCAGGTAGCCAATGAAGCTTCATCGGGGCGGGATGCGTTTATCAAACTTCACGAGTACTGCCCTGATGTGACTGCGGTGGTAAGTCTCAACGACATTGCAACTTTAGGATTCATCTCAGGCGCTAATGAATACGGAATAAAGATTCCGAAAGAACTTTCCGTAATTGCACTTGATACACCAGAAAATCACATCGAGATGTCTTGGCCACCGATGACAACAGTGAATCTTCCTGCTTTTGAAATGGGTGCAGCAGCTTCCAATATTTTGATCAATCAATTAGAACAGAAGGAAAGCGAGCATAACCAAGTCCTAATTACAGGTGAACTTAAGGTGCGAAGCACAACAGCCATAGCCCGCCAATAATCCGGGCTATTGGCGAATGGACTGTCCAAATATTTTGTTAATCCTGCGCTGGCTAATAGGCTCTGGTGTATTAACGCACGATTAGCGGAGGAAAAATGACGCAATCACCTTTCTTGTTCATGAAAGAGAATTCAAAAACTGTTCTTTGGAATGACTCTGCGGACCCGAAAGAGTTAAAGGAAGCTCTTACTTGGGGAATCGTTGGTGCAACATGTAACCCGGTTATTGCGTTGAGCGCACTGAAGGCCGATAAAGATCATTGGGTTGGACGAATTAAGGAATATGCGAAGGCGAATCCAACTGCAACTGATGATGAAATCGGTTGGGCAATGGTCAAAGAACTTTCGATCAATGCAGCGAAGTTGCTTGAAGGTGAATTCGAGAAATACAACGGTCGCAATGGCCGTCTTTCGATACAGACCGATCCCCGCAATTTCCGTAACGCTAAGGCATTGACTGAACAGGCTTTTGAATTCTCGAAGCTAGCAAAGAATATTATTGTAAAGATTCCGGTAACCACTGAAGCGATTAGCGCATTTGAAGAAGCTACTTACTTAGGTGTCAGCTTGAATGCAACAGTTTCATTCTCGGTTGCACAAACTATTGCAGTTGCCGAAGCTATCGAACGTGGATTGAAGCGTCGTGAAGCTGAAGGTTTAGATATTTCTCAGATGGGTCCAGTCTGCACAATCATGGTTGGTCGCGTTGATGACTGGGTAAAGGTAAGTGTTGAAAAAACTGGTGTAACCATCGATCCAGCTTCACTTGAATGGGCTGGTGTTGCGGTATTTAAAAATGCCCACAAGATTTATAAAGAGCGCGGTTACCGCACGCGACTCTTATCTGCTGCATTTAGAAATCACATGCATTGGAGTGAAATTATCGGTGGCGATGCAGTTATTTCTCCACCATATGCCTGGCAGGTTAAGGCGAATGAGAGCGGCATCATTCCAAATCCAAATAGCGTTGAAGAACCAATGGATCCAAATATTTTAAATCCGATGCTCGAAAACATCCCAGAATTTCGGAAGATGTATGACGCTGATGGTTTGAAGGTCGAAGAATTCACGAACTTTGGTGCGACGCTTCGCACTTTGCGTGGCTTCTTGCAATCTGTAAATGATCTCGAAAGTTTTGTTCGGGACGTAACTGTACCAAATCCAGATAACTAAAAAGCAGAAATTATTTCAGGTGGCTTCGCTCGCTCATTCCCCGAAGCGCACGCAAGCCATCCGAAGCCCAAGTATTTATTGTTGTAATACTGCAAGGCAGAACATCAAGATGATAAACGCTTTCAAGTGGCGCACCCAGGGCAGCAGCAACCAAAGTTCTAATTACATAGTTGTGTGTAACAACGATAATTGTTTTCCCCGGATGTTCTAGAGCTAAATTAGATAAAGCTAATTCGGATCGTGCCGCTACATCTTCGTATGATTCGCCTGTTGTGCCCGCGACAGCGCCTGCGCTTGAAACCCAGGAAAGCCATTCGTTTGGATAAAGCTCTTTTACTTGTGGGATTGTCAGACCATCCCACTCGCCAAATCCAGCCTCGCGCCAAGCTTCATCATAAGTAACTTTTAAACCCGTTGCTTTAGCAATCACATCTGCAGTCTGCTTTGTGCGAACCATTGGTGAGGCAATAATTAAATCGGCATTGCGGGCTGCAAGCTCTTTACCTACTGCTTCTGCTTGCGCGAGACCTTCAGCACTTAGTTCAGGATCTGAACCATCGCCACCAGAGAATCTGCGTTCTGGCGTCAGAATAGTTTCACCATGTCGAACAAAGTAAATGGTTGTTGGCTTTTCGCCAGATACCAGACGTTCAATCAAAAAGTTTTTCTGAAGTGGGGCATCAGTTCCGACATCGCCATCAAGTGCTTTATTGGCCAGACGATCAGCGTGCGAATTCTCATCACGAGGAATCCACTTATAAGTAACTAATTCATGTGGATGTGCCTCTCGTGCCAACTTAGCAAGTTCGCGCATATCTGGGTGTTTGATCTGCCAATGCCCGGACATCTGTTCAACAACTAGCTTCGAATCCATTCTGGCTTCTACCATTGCAGTTGAATCAATCTCATTTACCTTGCGAAGGGCAGCAAGTAATCCGTTGTATTCAGCCACATTGTTTGTTGCAACACCGATTGTTTCAAAAAGTTCGTGCAAGATCTTTCCGTTTTCTGAAACTACAGCACCGTATGCCGCAGGACCAGGATTGCCTCGTGATCCGCCATCAGCTGAGATAATAAAAGCGCGGGCCATTTAAATTCGAACCAATATTCGTCGGCATTCCTCGCATCGCAATACTTCCTCTGAATCCAAAGATTTCATGCGCTCCATCTCAACAGCATTGATTGCAAGCCG
>DDMR01000106.1 GCA_002340925.1 Actinobacteria bacterium UBA2541 | reverse complement strand
TTAGTAAATACTCTCCACACAACACGCACCGAATTGATCGATGGAATTATCGGTGGCTGTGAAGAGACCACAACAGGTGTTATTCGCTTGAGTCAGATGACAAAAGATGGCGCACTTAAATTCCCAATGATTGCAGTAAATGACACTGATACTAAGCACATGTTTGATAATCGCTTTGGAACTGGACAATCAACTCTTGATGCAATTTTCCGCTCTACAAACTCACTTGTTGCTGGAAAGACCTTCGTCGTAGCTGGTTTTGGTTATTGCGGCAAGGGTGTTGCAGAGCGGGCAAAGGGAATGGGCGCTGATGTAATCATTACAGAGATTGATCCAACTAAGGCGCTTGATGCACTTATGCAGGGCTATCGCGTTATGCCAATGACAGAAGCTGCTAAGTATGGCGATATCTATGTAACTGTTACAGGTAACCGCGATGTGCTCCGTGAAGAGCATTTCAAAGTTATGAAGGATGGTGCGATTCTTTCTAATGCCGGTCACTTCGATATTGAAATTGATGTTGCTTGGCTCGAACAGAATGCTAAGAGCAAGAATGCAAAGATGCGCCACCAAACAGATGAATATGTGATGGCTGATGGTCGCCGCATTCTTCTACTTGCAGAGGGACGTCTAGTAAATCTTGGAGCAGCTGAAGGCCACCCAGCTTCAGTTATGGATATGTCTTTCTCTGACCAGGCGCTAACTGCAGAGTATTTATTAAAGGCTGCTGCGACTCTTGGTGCTGGATTACATGATGTTCCAACCGAGATTGATAAAGAAGTTGCTCGCTTGAAATTGGAGAGCATGGGATCAACAATTGATAAGTTGACTCCAGCTCAAGAGCTTTACCTCAACTCTTGGGAGCACGGTAGCTAATGACTTCGATCATGGTCGTCGATGACGACCAAGATCTAGCAGAGATGCTTGGCATCGTTCTGACCGGTGCCGGTTACGAAGTGGATTTAGTAAATCGTGGCGATGAGGTAATGCCGCTTTTTACAGCGCAGGCTCCAGATTTAGTCTTGCTTGATGTGATGCTTCCCGGATTAAACGGTGTCGAAGTCTGCAAATTGATTCGTGAAGTTTCAATGGTTCCGATTGTTATGTTGTCTGCCAGAGGCGACAAACAAGATGTAGTTGCTGGCCTTGAAGCGGGCGCCGATGATTACATGGTTAAGCCCTTCGACCCATTAGAACTGGTAGCCCGAATGAAGGTTCGGTTACGTCGTAGCGCGGTAGAAGTAAATACTGAACTTTGTATCGGTAATTTAAAGATTGATCAGATAGAACATTCAATAATTAGAGATGGCCAGACAATTGCTCTTACTCGTCTCGAATTTGATTTACTAGTTGCACTCGCAAAAGAACCCGGAAGAGTTTTCTCGCGCGAAGCGCTTTTAAGTGAGGTCTGGGGTTACCGGCCAGCAACTGATACCAGGTTGGTAAATGTTCATATCCAAAGATTAAGATCGAAAATTGAAATTAATCCCGAAGATCCTAAAGTGATTGTTACGGTAAGAGGAGTGGGATATAAGGCTGGTGTCCCTGGAAATTCTCAATGAAATTCCAATTGAAACCTCCACTTAAAGCCTGGCGCTCATCGCTAGTTTTTCGAGTTACCGGAACCATTGTCGCGCTCTCACTAATTTTAATCTGGCTCCTAGGCTCAGCTCTTTTTAGCCGGGTCTCTTCAGGAATTTTCGATGAGAAGCTGACGCTATCTATTTTGGATGCGCAATCAACTGCTCGAAATACTCAGATTCAATTAACTTACTCAAAGTATCAAGATAAGGCAGCTCTAACCTTGGTCTTTGACGATATTCTCGCGCTTCCTCCTAGAACCTTTGAGGGAACAGCTAAAGAAATTGCAGTCTTCTCATTTCCAAATATTGATAACACATTCAAATTTGACGGAACATCTAACCTTTTAGATCCAAAGAGCATTCCTGAGAATTTTAGAGAGATTACTCGTGAATCAACCGAAACCCAGTGGCAACGGGCAGACCTTATGTATATAGATGGAAGCACCGAGCCAGGAATAGTAGTGGGGCAAGATTTAATTATTGCTGGAGTTGGAAAATATGAATTTTATGTAGTCTTCAGCTTATCTCAGCAGGAAAAAACGATGACTCTGATTTTTAACTATCTACTTTTAGCTGGCATTGTTCTTACATTTCTTATCGGATTAACCACCTACTTTGCAATGCGCCGCCTAATTGCTCCAATTCAAGATGCAGCAAGAGTTGCTGAAGAATTGACCAAAGGAAATCTCGATCTCCGAATGGATTTTCAAGGTGAAGACGAAATCGCAAGTCTAGGTTATTCATTCAATGAAATGGCAGTATCTCTGCAGCAACAAATTTCTAGATTAGAGAACTTGTCAAAGTTACAACAGCGATTTGTTTCAGATGTTTCCCATGAGCTGCGCACTCCGCTAACCACAATTCGAATGGCTTCTCAGGTTATTTTTGCAACAAAAGATACTTTTGAACCTACAGTAGCCCGTAGCGCTGAACTTCTTATCTCGCAGATCGAAAGATTCGAATCTCTGCTTACCGATCTCCTTGAAGTGAGCAGATTCGATGCCCAAGCCGCGATTATGGAGATTGAAGAGACAGATTTGGTTGCGCTTGTGAGGGAAACAATAGATTACATTCACCCTAGCCAGGATCGAATTGTTATTTTACAGGCGCCAAACACTCCAGTAATGGTGGATGTAGACCCTCGACGCATTAAGAGAATTATTCGAAATTTGATTTCAAATGCGCTAGATCACCGCGAGAACCAGAGAGTTGATGTCCGAATCGCAGAATCTGATAATGAAGTATCGGTAGGAGTGCGAGATTATGGAAGTGGATTTAATTACACCGACAGAAAGATGCTATTTGAAAGGTTCTGGCGAGCTGACAGTTCACGTGCTCGAAGCACGGGTGGAACTGGGCTAGGACTCTCTATTTCATTGGAAGATGCAAAATTGCATCAAGGCGAGATTGAAGTTTGGGGCGAACGTGGCAGAGGTGCCCACTTCGTATTAACAATTCCTAAATACGCTGGTGGAAGTATTGAAAGCAGACCAATTTCTGCACAACTTTAATTTCCACACAAGAAATTAAATCTTGAGCTCTCAATCTTTAGTGGAATCTAGAATTGGTCAGTGAATTTTGGATCGTTCGTTGCCGTTTTCTCTTCGCTCCTTTTCCCGGTTAGGTGTCCATCTTGTCTAAGTTCAAGTGCTGAAGATTTAGCAAGATCTGGAGTATGTTTTAAATGCAGGGGAAGCGTTCAATTAGAGGCCTCTGTGAGTTACCGAGGAGCTCTGCAAATATTTGCCGGAAGTAAATACACGCCAACTCTCTCCCAAATAATTCTTGCCGCAAAAGAGGATAATCAGGTTCAGGCAAGAGCATTTTTGGCTGAGCGTCTCAATCAATCACTAGAGAGAGCGCTAGCAGAAATCTCAGTGCGCAGAGAGCTGGCAATTAGCAAAATAGTTATTATTCCGATTCCTTCGAGAAGATTGGCAGATCGAAAACGTGGCTTCGCTCATATTGAACTTCTTGTAACTCAGTTGATGAATCTTAATAAAACCCTAAATATTCAAGTGTTAAATTGTCTTAGCCATTCTAAGAAAGTATCTGATCAGACCTCCTTAAATTTTCATGAGAGAGCTGTGAATATGAAGGGTGCTTTTGTGGTTGACCGAATTAAGTATCTAGAGATTTATCCCACGAAGAATTCGAATTCAGTGGTCTTTCTCATTGATGATTTAGTCACCACGGGGGCCACTGTTCACTCAGCAAATTTAGCGCTTTTGACTCTCGGCGGAAGCGTTGATGGGGTATTGGCCTCGTGTGCAACAGAAGGTTTTACGCATTAAGATGCTCCTATGTCCGTAATCGGCTAAAGGCTTATGAAAGAGGATTCGTGTCACCGCTACTAGACAAACTTTTGCGTGCAGGAGAAGGCCGCCAGATTCGCCAACTTGAAAAAATTGCTAAAGGGGTTGCCGAACTAGAGAGTGAAATTTCTGCGTTAAGTGATGCTGATCTCCGTGCTCAAACCACAAAACTTAAGAACGCTTTTGCATCTGGCAAATCACTAGATGACTTGTTGCCAGAAGCTTTCGCAACAGTTCGTGAAGCTGCTAAGCGCACTCTCGGACAACGACACTACGATGTTCAAATCATGGGCGGCGCTGCGCTTCATCAAGGAAATGTTGCTGAAATGCGCACTGGTGAAGGAAAGACTCTGGTCTCAACTCTTCCGGCATATTTAAATGCGCTAACTGGCAAAGGCGTGCACGTTGTTACCGTAAATGACTACTTGGCTGAACGTGATAGCGAATGGATGGGTCGAATCCATCGTTTTCTAGGATTAAAGGTTGGTGTAATTCTCTCCAATATGTCGCCGGCAGAACGCCGTGAAGCATATGGAGCAGACATCACATATGGAACAAATAATGAATTTGGTTTTGATTATTTGCGAGACAACATGGCTTGGTCTTTAGAAGATTGTGTTCAACGTGAACATAATTTTGCGATTATTGACGAAGCGGACTCAATTCTGATTGATGAAGCCAGAACTCCATTAATTATTAGCGGACCTGCTGATAAGCCAACAAAGTGGTACGTAGAATTTGCAACAATTGCTCAGAAGTTAGAGCGCGATCTGCACTATGAAGTTGATGAGAAGAAGCGCACCGTGGGTGTTCTAGAGCTCGGCGTTACTAAGGTTGAAGAGTTACTCGGTATCGAGAACCTCTATGAATCAGTGAATACTCCGCTGATTGGCTATTTGAATAATGGTATCCGTGCCAAAGAGCTCTTTAAGCGAGATAAAGATTATGTAGTCATGAATGGCGAACTCTTAATCGTCGATGAACACACTGGTCGCATGCTTGCGGGTCGACGCTACAACGAAGGTCTGCATCAAGCGCTGGAAGCCAAAGAGCGCTTAGAAATTCAGGATGAGAACCAAACGCTTGCAACAATTACGCTTCAGAATTACTTCCGCTTATACGAGAAGCTCTCTGGTATGACCGGAACTGCTATGACCGAAGCAGCAGAATTGATGCAAATTTATAAATTAGGTGTAATTCCGATTCCTACAAATCGCCCTATGCAACGCGCTGATGAACCAGATTTGATTTACAAGACTGAAAATGCAAAATTTGTAGCTTCAGCTGAAGATATTGCTGAACACCATAAAAAAGGACAACCAGTTCTGGTCGGAACAGTTTCTGTTGAGAAGTCTGAAGAGCTATCGTCATTATTGAAGAAGCGTGGAATCCCACACGAAGTATTGAATGCCAAACAACATGAACGTGAAGCAGCAATCATTGCGCGTGCGGGAACTGTTGGCGCAGTAACTGTTGCGACAAATATGGCTGGCCGTGGAACTGACATCATGCTTGGTGGAAATCCAGAATTTATGGCGGACTTCGAATTACAACGTCGCGGCTTGAGCCCAGTTGAAACTCCAGAAGAATATGAAGCTGCATGGGCTGATGAACTAGCAAAGCAGAAAGCAGCTGTTGCTAAAGAGCACGAAGTAGTTGTCGAACTTGGCGGACTTTATGTACTTGGAACAGAGCGTCACGAATCTCGTCGCATTGATAATCAGCTTCGAGGTCGTTCCGGACGTCAAGGCGATCCTGGTGAATCTCGTTTTTACCTATCACTTCAAGATGATTTGATGCGTAGGTTTAACTCTGGAATCGTAGAGAGATTCCTAGGTGCAGCAGGAATTGCAGATGATGTTCCGATTGAATCAAAGATGGTCTCGAATGCAATTCGCTCAGCTCAGACTCAAGTCGAATCTCTTAACTTTGAGATGCGTAAAAACGTCTTGAAATATGACGATGTTATGAACCGCCAACGCACAGTCGTTTATAGCGAACGTCGTGAAGTGCTCGAAGGTGCTGATATTCAAGAGCAGGTAAAAACTTTTATCGTGGACACAATTTCTGCATATGTGGAATCTGCAACAAGTGAGGGCTTCAGCGAGGATTGGGATATTGATACCTTGCACACTGCACTTAAGGCGCTCTACCCAATCTCATTTACGGTTGAAGATTTGATTAATGAAGTTGGTGGACGTCCAGGTTTAGATCAAGAATTTATCTTGGATCGAGTTCTAGCCGATGTAGAGAAGGCCTATGAGATTAGAGAAGAAACTCTTACTCCAGCTGTTACGCGCGAACTTGAACGCAAAATCTTGCTCTCAGTTCTAGATCGCAAATGGCGTGAACACCTTTATGAAATGGATTATCTGCAAGAAGGTATTGGATTGCGTGCAATGGCACAGCGAGATCCGCTTGTTGAATATCAGAAAGAGGGCTACGACTTATTCTCAGCCATGATGGATGCGATTAAAGAAGAGCTCGTTGGCTATCTATTCAATGTTGAAGTTAATGTTGAAGAGGAATCTGGTGGGGTCGAAGCTAAAGGGTTAAGTCCGGCTATTAAACCTAAGAATGAGCTTCGTTATTCAGCAGCTGCTGAAGATGGTGGAGTTGTTGCAACTGGTGGAACTTCTCGAAATGCACCGTGCCCATGTGGTTCAGGTCGCAAATATAAGCGTTGCCACGGAGCAGCTTAGATTTAGAGAAGTACTAACTCGGTGCAAATTGCAGCGGGGAGTATTCTTCTAAAGAGTTAGGAGGCGAAATCTTGTTATCTATAGATGAAATGATCGCCTCGCAAACTGCGCTGACCCAAGAGGATCGCGCCCGCCTAATGGAACTTTTAGCAGAGTGGCAATTACTCTCTGATTTATCATTTGCAGATCTGATTCTCTGGACGCCTAAACGTAAGGATTATCAATCTTGGCCGGATGGACATCTGGCAATTGCACATATTCGTCCAACCACAGCCGCAACGGTTTTCACTCATGATGTAATTGGCAGTGTAATTAATTGGGGAAGTAATCCGAGAATTGATCAAACACTTTCAACTGGCGAGATCGATCGAGATTCAGAAGCTGAACTTGTAGGTGAAATTCTGATTAAAGAAGAAACGATTCCAGTTGCATTTAACGGTCGAGTAATTGCTGTTATTTCTCGTCACCGAAATGCAGATTTAATGCGCTCACCCTCTCGTTTAGAGTTGAATTATCGAGAGATTGCGCACAAGATCTATCAGATGGTTGCAGAGGGAACTTTTCCTATTCAAAATAGTTTTTATCGGTCCGAGTCAGCCCCAAGAGTCGGCGATGGATTAATCAGATTAGATTCTTCTGGGCAGATTAATTATGCAAGTCCAAATGCCAGATCAGCTTTCAATCGAGCCGGATGGAGTGGGGAGCTAGAAGGTGAACTCTTGGGCCATGTAGTTGAGAGCGTTAAACCTAACTCTAGTCTCCCAACTGATGAGTCTTGGCGAAGTATTTTAAGTGGCAAGAATTTGCGACGTGAAGAATTTGAGAATGAAAGTGGAATATTTGATTTATTAGTAATGCCACTTGTTGCAGGAAGTGATCATATTGGTGCAATTGTTCTGCTTCACAATGTTACTGAATTGCGTAGACGAGATCGTGATTTAATGACCAAAGATGTAACAATCCGAGAGATTCACCACCGAGTAAAGAATAATTTGCAGACTGTTTCAGCGTTACTTAGATTGCAATCAAGACGCGTTGATGATGAAGTTGCTAAGAATGCACTTGAGGAAGCGGTTCGACGCGTGGCATCGATTGCAATAGTCCACGAAACACTTTCAAATAGCTCTACAGAATCTGTCGCCTTTGATGAGGTTTATGACCGGATTGTTCATAATGCGATTGAATTGAGCACGCATAAAATCAATGTCAATAAAGTTGGAAGTTTTGGAACTTTCGATTCTCAAATTGCAACCCCACTGGCGCTAGTTGTAACCGAGTTAATTCACAATGCGCTAGAGCATGGGCTAGCTAATTCCGGGGAGAACTTACGATTAGAGATTTCAAGAAAAGAGAAGAGTTGTGAGGTTAGAATTATTGATGATGGCGTCGGACTTCCACTTGATTTCAAATGGGATCAATCATCAAATTTAGGTCTTCAGATTGTTAAGACCTTGACCGAGAACGAGCTTAAGGGGAGCATTGAATTAATAAGAGTTGGAAGTGAAACCCAAGCAGTCCTAAAGTTTAAACTTTAAAAGCTATTTTGATTTTCTAGTAAGCGAGCACGATTTCTAGCTGCTCGGCGCTTAAGTGCTCGGCGCTCATCTTCGGATAGTCCGCCCCAAACTCCAGCATCTTGACCACTCTCAAGAGCCCAAGCAAGACAAGGTTCCTTAACTATGCAGCGGTTACAGACTTTTTTCGCTTCCTCAATTTGAGCCAAGGCAGGGCCAGTGTTTCCGACCGGAAAGAAAAGCTCCGGATCTTCATCGCGGCAAGCAGATTGATGACGCCAATCCATGATTCAGTGGCTCCTTATAGAGTCTAAAAAGTTAAATCGGGTTTAAAACGGGGTTAAAACGAGGGAAGCAAAGGGCAGTTATTGCCTTTCACATAGAGTAATTGTCGCGTGGATTGCATGACATAACAAGGACATTTGCTAATTGATTATGTGATTTGTGCCCCCGGCGGGAATCGAACCTGCGCTCCCGCCTCCGGAGGGCGGTGCTCTATCCACTGAGCTACGGGGGCAAATTAGGTAGATATTCAGTGAGTTAAGTAATTGTAGTGATTTTAATGCTCGCACTCTACCTACTTTAAAAAACCAAAAATCTGAAATGATTACACCTAGCAATTCTGGGATTCAAGGGAATTAGGAAACTGAGAAAGAGGGAGCCAAATGGAAAAGAGCGAAGTGGCATATTTTGCTACCGGATGCTTCTGGGGTGCGGAACGTAGATTCTGGCAACTAACTGGAGTTTTGGAAACAAGTGTCGGCTACATGGGTGGAAATCGAGCCAACCCAAGTTATGAACAGGTCTGTACCGGAACCACAAATCATGCAGAAATGGTCTGCGTAACTTATGACCCAAATCTGATTTCTTATAGAAGATTGCTAGAAGAGTTCTGGGTAATGCATGATCCAACTTCGCTAAATAAGCAGGGTGGAGATATTGGGACGCAGTATCGAAGTGCAATATTCACAACATCAAATGCACAGTTGGATGAAGCGCTCGCAACTAAAGCGACTTATCAGGAATTGCTAACAGCTGAGGGGATTGGTGAAATTGTCACCCAGATTGAAAGCGCGGATCCACATACCTACTGGATTGCAGAGGAATACCACCAGAAATATTTAGTGAAGAACCCAAATGGCTATGACTGTCATTCAAGCACCGGGGTCTTATTTACGTAAAAGTGATGTAGTTTATGCGCCATGAGCACACAAGTCTGGCAAATAACTCTAGCGGTATTACTTCTGGTTTTAGCTTTTGATTTTGCGATGGCATTTCGGCAGCGCAATGTTGAGACTTCTCTTAGTACAGCAGTGAGCTGGACGCTCTTTTATGTCGCGGCAGCTGTAGTTTTTGGAATTTCATTAGGGCAGTGGGCCGATACCCAATCACAGAATGAATTTTTTGCAGGTTGGCTGACTGAGTATTCACTCTCGTTCGATAACTTATTTGTCTTTGTTTTAATTTTGGCACGGTTGAAAGTTGCGAAAGAGAAGGAACAGTTAATTCTCCTCATCGGAATCGCAATGGCGCTAGTGATGCGTGGCGGATTTATTGCACTTGGTTCGGTAATAGTTAGTAAATTCGCATGGGTCTTCTTCTTCTTCGGAGCCTTCTTGATCTATACCGCCTATTCCCTAGTAAAGGAATCTGAACACGAAGAATGGAAAGAGGGAAAAGTAATAACTTATATGCGGAGTAAAGGTGCCTCCACCTTCACGTTAGCACTTGTAGCAATTGCAATGACCGATGTTCTCTTTGCTTTTGACTCAATTCCTGCAATCTTTGGGCTAACTAAAGAGCCATACATAATTGTTACCGCAAATATATTTGCGCTGATGGGCCTGCGCCAGCTCTACTTCCTAATTGGCGGTCTTATGAACAAGTTAATTTATTTAACCCAAGGACTATCATTTATTCTGGCCTTTATCGGCGTGAAGTTATTCCTAGAGGCGATGCATTCACAAGGATGGCATAGCGTTGGACCGCTAGAGCTTCCACACATTTCACTAATATTTAGCTTGGGAATGATTATTGGCACTTTGGCTTTAACGTCGATGTTAAGTTTGTATAAGACTAGGGACATTAAGAGCAAGTAAAATACGCCGATGACAAAACTTTCCGCGCTTCCGCTAGCTCAGTTACAGAAACGCAAGAGCGCAAAGTGGCGCGAATTTCCAAATGATGTGCTCCCACTGCCAGTTGCGGATATGGATTTTGAAATTGCAAAACCAATTCGTGATGTCTTAGGAGAGATGATCAAAGGTTCGGATACTGGATACCTAGGACCAATTCCAGAACTTGGAGTAAATCTGGCTAAGTTTTCTAAGGCGCGATGGGGTTGGGAGATTGATCCCGAGCAAGTTTTTGTTGCGACCGATGTCGGAGTAGGAATGGTTGAAATGGCCAGAACCGTGATCAATCCTGGGGATTTGATAATGATTAATTCACCGGTTTATCACAACATGAATAACTGGATCACAGAGCTGAAATGTAAATCTTACGATGCGCCACTTACAAAGACTGGCTTGAATTACACAATTGACCTTAAGGCAATTGAACGTGGGTATGGCGCCGGAGTCAAGGCGCATTTTCTATGCAATCCACATAACCCAGTTGGCATGGTATTCACAAGAGAAGAACTATCAGAACTTGCAGAGCTTGCAAAAAAGTATGGAGTAACAGTTTTTAGCGATGAGATCCATGCTCCACTTACATATGATGCAAAACAATTCACGCCATTTCTTGATGTAAGTGAGACGGCGCGAGTAGTTGGGATTTGTGTGACTGCGGCAAGCAAGAGTTGGAATTTAGCAGGGCTTAAGTGCGCAACAGTTATAACTGCTCATCCAAAACAACAGGAGCGAGCAAAATCAATGCCAATGGCAGTTCACTATCGCGCTTCGCTCTTTGGCGCCGTGGCTTCAGCCATCGCATATGAATGTGCAGATTGGCTTGATGTTGCGATAGCAACAATGGAAAGTAATCGAAGATTTCTAGCTACCTTGCTTAGCAAGGAATTGCCAGATGTCGGTTATCGGATTCCTGATTTTTCTTACTTAGCTTGGCTAGACCTCAAGGAGCTTAAGTTGGGTGAGAACCCTGCAGAAGTTCTCTTAGCAAGAGGAAAGCTTGCCGTAAATGCTGGAGTTACCTTTGGCACAGAATCATCAAATTTTGTCCGGCTAAATTTTGCAACGAGTGAAGAGATCCTTACTGAGGCGATTTCAAGAATGGTTTCTTGTGTTAAAAAGTGAGTCAAATAATTTTGATGTAGTAATTGTTGGCGGTGGCCATAATGCATTGGTTGCTTCTTGTTATTTAGCAAAGGCGGGTTTAACAGTAGCGATTTTGGAGAAGAATGATTCTTTAGGTGGCGCAACTGTGAGTCAGAAAGTATTTCCAGAGTATGAAGCCAGATTATCTCGCTACTCTTATCTGGTTTCACTCCTGCCAGATCAGATCGTTAAAGACTTGGGTTTAAAGTTTAAAACAATTGAGCGCGAAGTCTCCTCCTTCACCCCTGAGCAAATTGATGGAAAAGATTTAGGATTATTAATCAATCGTGGACTCGTTGGCGAAACAGCTGATGATTTCCTAAAAATAACTGGAAGTAGTGACGAAATTAAAGCTTGGAGAGAATTTTACGCCGACGTGCATAAGCTGGCAGATGCAATAGCGCCGACTATGCTCGAGAAACTTCCAACACGATCTGAACTTAAGGAAAAAGTTGGTCATAAAATTTGGGATGAGATAATTGAAAATCCGATAGCACAAGTATTAGAGAGTAGATTCAAAAACGATTTAGTCCGCGGAATCGTCTTTACCGATGGCTTAATCGGAACGCTCTCGGATGGGAAGGACTTAGTCGCAAATATCTGCTTTCTTTATCACCTGATCGGTAACGGAACCGGAGATTGGAAAGTGCCTGTTGGGGGCATGGGTGCACTTGTCGCTGAACTAGTCGAGGCGGCCGAGAATCTTGGCGTTACTTTTCATTTGGAAAGTGAAGTAGAGGCGATAACTGTGGGTAAAGCGAACTTTGTGACAACCGCATCTGGAAAAAACTATGAGAGCAAATATCTTTTAGCAAACTTTGCCCCACAAAAGTTGGCGAAAGTTCTAGCTAAGCCAGCGCCAAAGAGCCTTGATGGAAGCCAAGTTAAGGTAAATATGTTGCTTACTAAATTGCCAAGATTAAAGTCAGGAACTGATCCCAAGTTGGCTTTTGCTGGGACCTTCCATTTTGACGAGAGGTATTCGGATCTCCAGTTGGCTTATGCTCAGGCGGCTTCTGGTGAAATTCCAGAGATCATTCCAGCTGAAATGTATTGTCATACACTTTCCGATACATCTATTTTGAGCCCGGATTTAGTTTCCAAAGGTTTTCAAACCTTGACGCTCTTTGGGATTCACACCCCCGCCTTCTTATTTGAAAAGGATAACTCTGGGAGTAAAGCTATTATTTTAAAGCGCTTACTCAATCAACTAAATCAGTATTTGATTGATCCAATTGAAAGCTGTCTAGCAAAGAATTCTGATGGTTCGCTCTGTATTGAGATAAAAAGCCCTCTGGATCTTGAAGATGAAATTGGCTTGCCTAGAGGCAATATTTTTCACAAAGACCTCTCTATGCCCTTCCGCGAAGATGGCTCGACCCCAAGCTGGGGAGTTGAAACTGAAATTCCAAACTTGTTTTTGTGTGGGGCTGGCGCAATACGGGGAGGCGGGGTTAGTGGAATCCCAGGACACAATGCGGCCGCAGCAGTTCTCGAAGCGCGCGGTATGTAACGCATAAGGTAGATTTAGCACATGTTCAAAGCCATCCGCCGCCTGCTAGCCGCAATTACTTTCATTGCTGTTATAGCTGCTGCAATTAAGACTGCATTCGAATGGGTTGCACAAAGTGGCGATGATGATCATGAAGTTTTTGCGGATGATGACCGCGAAACAGTTTAAGTCTTCTTTAAATTAAGAACATTAAGAGTATAACCAACATGGAATATATCGCCGGAAGTTGCAACATAGGCAAAGGTGAAGTCCGACAACGTCAAGTGGTTGCACTGATTGGTTTAGTTTTAGTCATAGCAACAACAATTGGTCTGATTGCATCTGAGAGTGCGAAGAGTGCAAGGCTCTCAGTTTTTCTACCAGCTATGATTTTTTCCGTTGGGTATATTCAATCGCGCCGTAAGTTCTGTTTAGCATATGGGTCCACGGGAACTTTTAACTTTGGCCCACTTGGAAAGATTTCAAAAGTTGCCACACCTGAAGATCGCAAAGCTGATCGCAAGACTGCAATCTCTATCTTGGTTCAGGCGCTCTCCTTAGCGTTAACAATCACGCTCATTATTTATTTACTTCCACTTTAATACGTTCTGGTGTAACTTAAAGACGTAATTAAAACTTCATAAGCATTATCAATGTTTAGACAGGAGCCTCATGGAAATTGTCATACATGCCAGAAATGCGAACTTGGCTGAAGATTTCAGAACAATCGTCACAGATAAACTTAAATCCCTTGATCGATTCAGCGTTAAGGTCGACAGCATTAAGGTCGAAATCTTGCACGAACAGAACCCTCGTTTCGGTAAGTCTTCCCATGAAGTTCACTTAACGACTAGCGGCAGCGGACCATTCATGAGGGCCGAAGGTGTGGGATTTAATGATGTGGCCGCTTTTGATAAGGCCGTTACCGCACTTGAATTGCAGATGCGAAAAATCCATGAAAAATCAAAAGATATTAGCCATGAAAGCCTGCGGAAGCGAAAATAATTAATGGGGGACTAATCGAACCCTAGATAGCTCCGTTGTTGTGCCGCCCAAATAGGTTTCAAATTGAAATTGTTGAATATTCAACTAATATATGTCGCACGAACTAATAAGGAGATTTAAATTGCCAGCTGTAACAGTCGCCGACATAACTATTTTGCCAAGAGTTGTTGTGGATCCAAATTCACGTGCTCGCAACGTTAAGAGCGTTACTACAGCTCCGCAGGGATTTGAAGGCGAAGGTTTTCCAGTTCGCCGAGCATTTGCCGGAGTCGATTTAGCTGAGCTTGATCCATTTATTCATCTCGATCAAATGGGTGAAGTTGAATACGCACCAGGTGAACCAAAGGGAACTCCTTGGCATCCACATCGTGGTTTTGAAACCGTTACATACATTATCGATGGAATCTTTGATCATAAAGATAATCATGGTGGCGGCGGAACAATTACAAACGGTGATACCCAGTGGATGACTGCAGGTGCTGGAATTTTGCACATTGAAACACCACCAGAGCATTTAGTTATGAGCGGTGGTCTATTTCATGGCTTCCAACTCTGGGTGAATTTGCCGGCCGAGAAGAAATGGTCGAAACCTGCTTATCAAGATTTGCGCGCAAGCGATGTGAAGTTACTTGCTTCAAGTGATGGCGGAACTTTGATTCGAGTAATCGCAGGTGATGTTGCGGGACATGTTGGACCAGGTTCAACCCAGACTCCAATTTCAATTGTGCATGCAACGCTTGCGCCTGGTGCAAAGTTAGAACTTCCTTGGAACAAAAATTACAATGCACTTATTTATACCCTTAATGGTCACGGCACTGTTGGTGAAGTAAAACATCCAGTTCATATGGGCCAACTTGCAGTTATGGGCGATGGCGATACTTTGGTTATTCAAGCTGATTCAACTCAGGAATCTAGATCACCAGAGATGGATGTTTTGATTCTCGGTGGCCAACCAATTAAAGAGCCTGTTGCTTGGATGGGGCCATTTGTAATGAACACAAAGGCCGAAGTTCTAAAAGCATTTGATGATTTCCAGAAGGGCTTACTCGGCACTGTTCCAGCGATAGATATCACTGGGATTCACGGAGCCCCAACAGAAGTTGTTGAAGGCAAGTAACTAGTTAATTACATCAATTAAAGAGCTTTTAGCGCATTAACAACTTTAGTTAGCGAATCCTTCGCATCACCAAAGAGCAGCGTGGTTTTGGCATCGTAGAGAAGATCATTTTCGATACCAGCAAAACCTGGGCGCATTGAACGCTTTAGGAAAATAACATTTCCAGCACTCGCAACATCAAGAATTGGCATTCCATAGATTGGACATCCTGGGGTTGTCTTTGCGGCTGGGTTTACAACATCGTTTGCACCAACAACTAGAACAACATCGGTTTGTGGGAAAGTTGGATTAATCTCTTCCATTTCAACCAATTGCTCGTAAGGAACGTTTGCTTCGGCAAGAAGAACATTCATATGACCAGGCATACGACCTGCAACTGGGTGAATTCCATATGCAACTTCTACGCCTTTCTCGGCTAACAAATCTGCAAGCTCGCGAACCGTGTGTTGCGCTTGGGCAACTGCTAATCCGAAGCCAGGAACGATTACAACTCTCTGGGCATAGTTAAGAAGAATTGCAACATCATCAGGTGAACCTGATTTCACTGGTCGAGCTTCGCCAGCTTCTGCAGCTGCTTGTGGCTTTGCAGTGAATGCACCAAACAGTGTTCCGAAGAGGGATCGGCCCATTGCTTCTGCCATCTTGCGAGTAAGAATTGTTCCTGATGCACCAACAAGTGTTCCTGCAACAATGAGTAGCGTTGATTGCAGAACATATCCGCTAGCCGCAACGGTTAATCCAGTAAAGGCATTAAGTAATGAGATAACGATTGGAACATCTGCGCCACCAACAGGTAAAACGAAGAGAACACCAAATAGAAGTGAGAGACCAGCTAAAACTAGAAGTGGAGTTGTTCCACCACTTGCGATAACCCAACCAGAAGTTCCGATTGCACCAGCCAAGGTTGCGGCGATAACAAAGCGACCACCAGGAAAAACAACTGGTCGTGTCGTCATTAGTTCTTGCAGCTTTAAGAAGGTAACGATTGAGCCAGAGAACGAGACGCTTCCTACCAGCACGGTGAATACCGTTGCTAAGACTTCACCAATACTTGCATCATCACCGAGATGTAAATATTCAACAATTGCGACGAGAGCAGCAGCTCCACCACCAACACCATTAAATAGTGCAACGAGTTGTGGCATCTGAGTCATCTGAATTCTGCGAGCCGCAGGAACACCAACGATTACACCAAATGCAATCGCACCAATAATTAGTAAGGTGTTATTGCGCTCTACGATAGCGGGATCAAAGAAGACGATTATGGTTGCAACAGTGGCACCAAAGGCACCAATCAAATTTCCGCGACGAGCAGTCTTCGGAGCCGAAAGCCCCTTAAGGGCCATAATGAAAGAGATTGCAACGCCAAGTCCTAATAGGGCATAAAGATTAGAATTCATTACTTCTTACCGCCCTTTCCCTTAAACATTTCGAGCATGCGATCTGTCACCACAAAGCCGCCCACCAAATTTATAGTTGCTAAGACAACTGCGATAATTGACAAGGTAGTTTCTAAAGTGGTTTCCGCTCCAGTAGCAACCAGGATTGCACCAATCAAAATGATTCCGTGAATTGCATTTGCACCGGACATAAGAGGTGTATGAAGTGTTGTTGAAACTTTTGACACAACTTCAAAACCCACGAAGACCGAGAGAATAAAAATTGTCAGAATGATCATAGGATCCATATTCATTATTTCTTGCCCTCCGGTGTGCGACGAGCGCCGCCATATGTAAGTGTTGCGGCATCAATAATTTCATCGGAAAAATCAGGAATTACTTCGCCAGTAGGTTTTCCGTCGACACTCTTTGTCATGAGCAGGAGCAGGTTTACAACGTTTCGCGAGAACAACATTGATGCGTGATATGGCAACTGACTTGGAACATCTTTTCCGCCCCAAAGAACCACACCGTTTGCAGTTGTAATTGTTTCACCTGGCTTGCTGCCTTCAACATTTCCACCAGTTTCAGCTGCAAGATCGACAATCACTGCGCCAGATTTCATCGCTGAAACCATCTCACCAGTGACCAGTCTTGGTGCCGGTCTTCCCGGAACCGCCGCGGTTGTAATCACAACATCAGCAGCAGCAAGATAAGGAGTAAGAAGTTCACGTTGTTTAGCTGCGCGCTCTTCAGTCATTTCGCGGGCATAACCGCCGGCGCCTTCAAGAGCCTCAAGTTCGAGGGTAATAAATTTTGCACCCATTGATTTAACTTCATCTGCTGAAGATGGGCGAACATCGTAGGCACTAACAACTGCGCCAAGTCGCTTTGCAGTTGCAATAGCTTGAAGACCAGCAACGCCCGCGCCCAAAATTACAACTTGGGCAGGTGTGACAGTTCCGGCTGCAGTCATAAGCAATGGGAAGAATCTTGGTGAAAGTTCAGCCGCGACTAATGAAGCGCGGTAACCAGCACAGAGCGCTTGGGAAGTTAAAGCATCCATGGATTGAGCACGAGAAATTCTAGGAACAAGTTCGAGCGAAAGTGCGGTTACACCAGCGCTGGCTGCTGCTTCTATCGAATCAACCGAAGTTGTTGGGGATAGGAATGAGATTGTGAGGGCACCTTTTTTAAGTGACTTCATCTGATCTGGCGTTAACGCGGTAACGGATGCAACTACATCGGCATCACTTATTACATTGCCACTTTTGACTGTGGCACCAGCTGCTGAGAACTCGCTATCTTGAAAACCAGAGGCAACTCCGGCCCCGGCTTCGATAACAACTTCAAGACCAGCTTTAGTTAACTTCGAGATGATGTCTGGGACTAGGGCTACACGAGCTTCACCAGACCGGATTTCTTTCGCTACGGCTATTCGCATGCCAGAAGATTAGTGCCTTGAGCGGGGTGTGTCCTGCTATTTTTAAAGATTACCCACTAGTTACCCGTTAATTCACCGCGCACTAAATGATAGAGAACGGCTTGAATTGTTGTGCGACGATGAAAGGCCTCACGCCAGATGACTGATTTGGGGCCATCGATTACCTCGGCTTCGACTTCTTCGCCACGGTGGGCTGGTAAGCAATGCATAAAAATTGAATCCGATGCGGTTAATGACATTAAATTCTTCGTGATTGCAAATGGTGCCAGCGCCTTTAATTTCTCACTTCTAACTTCTTCTGGATCTCCCATCGACATCCAAACGTCGGTATATAAAACACTTGCGCCTTTTGCAGCAGCTTCTGGATCGGTAAGGATTTCAAGTTTCGCGCCAGTCTTGGCAGCGATTTCCTTCGCACTCTTAATTGCATTTTCTGACGGCGCCCATTTACCTTCAGGTGTAGCAACAACAACATGTGCGCCCATGATTGCACCCATTGTTAACCAGGCATGAGCCATATTGTTTCCATCGCCTACATATGTGAATTTACGACCTGAAACATCTGAACCAAATACTTCGCGAATTGTCAGCCAATCTGCAAGCAACTGTGTTGGGTGATCAGTGTCAGTCAAGCCATTTAATACTGGAATTGTTGCGTGGGCGCCAAGTTCATCAACATCTGATTGTGCAAAAGTTCGAACTATTAAGGCGCTCGCAAAACCACTTATAACTTTTGCGGTGTCGGAAATAGTCTCGCCCCGGCCGATTTGCAAGTCGTCACCACGCAAGAAAATTGGAGTTCCACCAAGGTGAGCCACAGCAGTTTCTGATGCAAGTCTCGTACGAGTTGAAGATTTAGTCATATAAATCGCGACGCTTTGATTGGCCAAAGCATCCTTAGAACGCATTGGTTTACTTGCAAATTGCGCAGCAGTGTCAAGAATTAGTTCGACATCTTCCCGAGATAAATGCTCGGTGCGCAATAGGTCTTTCATCGTTGAATAATACCCAATAAAGGCGTCGGCCTCGGTAGAATTTATTACATGGGAATCTTTACCCGAACACCTAAATCAGCGCCAGGCTTGGATGGTTTACAGCCATTTGCTGATGTCTTGGAGAAGGAAGAAACTAGGCACTCAAATGAAGATGGCGATCATGAAAAATTCGCGCATTATGTTCGTAAAGAAAAAATCGTCGAGTCTGCCGTAACTGGAAAGGCAGTTCGAGCGCTCTGTGGGAAGAAATGGGTTCCAAGTCGTGACCCTGAAAAGTTTCCGATCTGCCCACTCTGCAAAAAAATCTACGATGGCCTAAAGAAGGAATGAAAAAAACTCGCTCTGGGCTTTTAATCTTCAGCCTTCTCGCTTCACTTCTTGCTAGCTTAGTAATTGCGCCACAATCTGTTGCAGAAGATAAGGCGTTACGGAAAATATTTTCGGGTTGGATGACCGATTACAGCACTTATGGTGACACAACTAAAGGCCAAATTCAGGCAATGGATTATGTAGTCAAGAATGCCGATATGTTTAGTCAGATTCTGCCGTTCTGGTATTCGATAACAGGCGCTTCAAAGATTAAAGATAAATACATAACCCAAAATTCAATTAATAAAGCAATCCCGATATCTACTCTTCAAAGCCTTGGAATTAAAGTCTTGCCGACTCTTACAGATAGCACTAACGAGGGGGAACTCTCCAAGATTATGGGAAATGATTCCAGTCGGGCAACGCTTATCAAAACAATTACAGATTTAGTGATGGCAAATAACTTTGATGGAATTGATTTAAATTTCGAGGGCTTTGCATATGTAGACAAAATTCCGACCTGGCCAACTATTCAAACCAGATGGGTTAAGTTTGTTGCTGAATTATCTGTTGCATTGCGCTCTAGAAATAAACTGTTATCAGTAACTACTCCTTATCTTCTGGATCCAACTACTGGTAAGAGAGGTTATTACCATTACGCATGGCCAGAGATATCAAGCCATATCGATAGATTAAATATTATGTTTTATGACTATCATAAATATGACACTAAGCCAGGGCCGATTGGTCCGATAAATTGGGCAGAGCCTTCACTTCTCTATGCGCTTCAACATGTTGCCCCATATAAAATTTACTTTGGAACACCAAACTATGGGTATAACTGGGTAACTAAAATTACTGGTGTATGTCCAACAAATACCCCAAAATCTGAGACAAGATCATCAAACGCGGCAATTATTCATCAAAACCGATCGCAGGCAATTTTAAATAAACCAGGTGCTGTTGCTACTTTCAACGAAAAGTTTGGCGAGACCAATGTTTTATACACAGCAGAGTTCAACGGAGTGAATAGCAGCGGAGCTCCTACAAGTTGTAAAGTTAACCATTCGGCATGGTTTGTCGATGCTCGTGGCTACTTTGCAAGAGCTAAACTTGTTGAAAAATATCAACTTGGTGGAATCTCTGAATGGGAAATTGGTTACGGCGATGATTTAGCCATCCAAGAGGTAAGAAAAGTTGCAATTGCAATGGGGCAAGATAAAGTTGTTGGTGTTGCTACTGCAGATTCTGAAAGCGCAAATTATGGTGAAGCAATAACCTTTACAGGCTCATTTAAATTACCTGATGGCAGGCCAGTAGCAAGCGTTCCAGTCTTTATTGAAATAAAACGTCCAAGTGGCAATACTCGTAAGCCAATTGCTCAGACTGGTCTAGATGGAAGTTTTCAGGCCAGAGTGTTACTTGGCGAATCTTCAATCATCTCGTTCTCTACAGATGAGACGAGAGATCGGACGCTTGGTATGACGCCAGAGAAAACCATCGGAATTTCAAGAGTAATTTCCTGGAGCCTACCGGCGTCGATGAAGCGGGGAGTTAGCTACAAAATAACTGGGGAGCTGCAACCTAGATCTCCAGGGGTAAAAGTTATTTTGGATGATGGTAAGAATCAGCTGAACGCCACCTCGTTGGCCGATGGAAAATTTGAATTTGATTTTACCCCTACGAAAATTGGAGTAATACAATTTAGGATAGCTACAGAAACTGAGCCAGGATTTAGCGGTTCAGCAACAGCTCCCGCCTCAGTTTTGGTGCGTTAGAAATTGGAAATCACAAACATGGTGAAAACACTTCCTAAAGATGAAGTAAGCATTAGTGAACTAGTTGATCGACCTTGGATAACCATTGTTTGGGACGATCCAGTGAATCTCATGAATTATGTGACACATGTTCTAATAAAACTCTTTGGATTTTCGAAGGAGCGAGCTCACGAATTAATGATGCAAGTGCATAACGAGGGTCGGGCGGTTGTTTCATCTGGGACACGCGAAGAGATGGAGCGCGATGTTCAGCGCCTGCACGAACATGGCCTATGGGCAACCTTGCAACGTGATGACAAAATTTAATGTCTAACTTTGAAAAAGTTGGAGATGGCTACTCTTTAGATCTGACCCTAGATGAAGCTCAGATTCTAATTAACTTAGTTGAACAGTTATTGGAATTACTCGGTGAAGGCGATTTCTTTCATCACTATGACTCCAGCGATCCACTGGCTCAATTACTCGCAATGCCATCAGAAATTGTTACACCAGATGATCCGGTCTTGCTAAGGCTTTTGCCAAATGCATACGCCGATCCAGAAGCTGCATCAGATTTTCGGAGATATACCGAACCACAATTGCGGGGCGCAAAGCAGAAAAATCTGCGATTGGTTCGCGAACAGTTAACAGTTTTGGTAGATGAGAATTTAGGCGGGGTAATTGAGGATATCGAGGCTGATGTTTGGCTAAAGGCTTTAAATGATTTGCGGATAGCGTTATCAATTAGGCTAGAAATATCTGAAACAAGTTTTGAAACCTTTGATCTTCTGCCGGATGAAGATCCGCAGAAGCCGGTCTATGCCGTTTACTTCTGGTTGGGTTGGTTGCAGGAAAATTTGTTAGAGTTGCTCCTATGACTCTTCGAATTCGCGCCGACATTGTTGCAAAAATTTTGGAGCAGTCTCGCGCAGAATATCCAGATGAATGTTGTGGAGTAATTCTCGGCCCCGAGGGCAGTGATAGCGCTGTGGAATTGAAGCCAATGATTAACGCTGCACATTCACCTACCTTCTATGAATTTGATTCTAAGGATCTGCTCGCGCTTTACCGCGAGCTAGATGAAAAATCTAAAGAGATTGTTGTTGTTTATCATTCGCACACTGAAACTCAGGCCTATCCATCTCGCACAGATATCGCCTATGCCTCTGAACCAAATGCGCACTACGTCTTGGTTTCTACCCGCAAAGAGATTGCACCTGAGACTGAGTTTCGTTCATATCGAATAATTGATGGTGAAGTTACCGAAGAACCCGTTGAAATAATCAACACTCCATAGCAGATTCTACGATTGGCAAGTAAGGCGCGCTTCTAGGATACTTATCCCATGTCCTCATCAACAACCTCAGCAGAGATAGAAGTTCGCATCCCAACAATTCTTCGCCCCTACACAAAAGGCGAAAAGTTAGTAACAGCTGAAGCGAAGGATTTAAAAGGGCTAATTGCAGCGCTAGATGCTAAATATGCTGGACTTGGTGAACGTTTACTTGAAAATAACGAGTTGCGCAGATTTATAAATATTTATATCAATGATGAAGATGTTCGATTTATGGGCTCACTTGCCGCAACGCTCAAAGCTGGTGATTCTGTAACAATTTTGCCCGCCGTCGCTGGTGGCTGTAAGTGACAAGATACGAATCGTTAGAAGCATCTCTTGGCCACACTCCGCTAATCGGATTGCCAAAACTTTCACCTAAAACTCAAGCAGGTAAACCAGCAGTTCGACTCTGGGCGAAGATGGAAGATCGAAATCCAACTGGCTCGATTAAAGATCGCACTGCAATGGCAATGATTGATGATGCCGAAAAAACTGGAAAGCTAAAACCTGGTGCAACAATTCTTGAACCAACAAGTGGAAACACTGGAATCTCACTTGCGATGGTTGCGAAAGTTCGTGGCTACAAATTAATTTGTGTAATGCCAGAGAACACCAGCATCGAACGGACTCAAATTTTAGAGATGTGGGGAGCAAAAATAATTTACTCACCAGCTGCTGGTGGCTCAAATGAAGCAGTGCGAGTTGCAAAAGATTTAGCAGCAGAAAATCCGGATTGGGTATTTCTATATCAATATGGAAATCCAGCAAACACTCTGGCGCACTACAAGACAACCGGGCCTGAGGTCTTTGAAGATTTACCAACTATTACGCACTTTATTGCTGGACTAGGAACAACCGGAACACTTATGGGAGCCGGGAAGTTTCTGCGCGAGAAAAATCCAGATATCGCAATCATTGCTGCAGAACCAAGATATGGTGAAATTGTTTATGGCCTCCGAAACTTAGATGCGGGTTTTGTTCCAGAACTTTATGACGCATCAGTTATTACACGAAGATTTTCAGTAGGGGCCGAGGATTCAGTCCGCAGAGTGCGAGAACTACTTGAAATTGAAGGAATATTTGCTGGTATTTCAACTGGGGCGATTCTCCATGCCGCACTTGGAGTTGCTAAGGAATGTGTAGATGCTGGCACGGGCGCAGATATTGCATTTATAGTCTGTGATGCGGGATGGAAGTATTTATCTACCGGAATTTACGGAAAAGATAGCGACCCTGAAGTTTTAGATGGCCAACTTTGGGCTTAATTCTTTAGTAAAGGTAGGCTTGGCTATATGTCGGGCGCTGCAATAACTTCAACCTCACCAACCTCACCAAACTCACCAATCGGAATTTTCGATTCAGGTGTTGGTGGATTAACAGTTGCTAGATCAATCATTGATCAACTTCCTGGTGAATCAATTCTTTATGTTGGCGATACCGCCCGCGGCCCTTATGGCCCAAGACCACTCGCTGAAGTTCGAACCTTTGCACTAGAAATTCTTGATGAATTAGTTGAAGCCGGAGTAAAGGCAATTGTTATTGCCTGCAACACTGCAAGTGCTGCGATGTTACGTGACGCACGCGAGCGATATTCAGTTCCGGTAATTGAAGTTATTCAACCAGCTGTTCGAAGAGCTGTATCAGCAACTAGAAGTGGCCGAATTGGTGTAATCGGAACCAATGCGACAATTGAATCCGGCGCTTATCTAGATGCTTTTGCTGCGGCCCCGCAGTTAGAAATCACATCAGTGGCCTGTCCGTTATTTGTTGAATATGTTGAACGTGGTGAGACTTCAGGAACTGCAATTACCAAGGTAGCCCGCGATTACTTGAAACCTCTCATTGGAAAAAATATCGACACTTTAGTTCTGGGTTGCACGCACTACCCACTTCTTACTGGTGTTATCTCTTATGTAATGGG
>DDMR01000029.1:1164-2714 GCA_002340925.1 Actinobacteria bacterium UBA2541 | reverse complement strand
TGCCAACGCAGTAAGTGGAAGTAAGAAGCTGGTGAAGATGGTTGAGCAACAGTCATATTTAATTCTGCGCACAATGCAAGGTAGCGCTCGATACGACCAGATGAGTGATCCGGTCCTTGGCCTTCATATCCATGTGGAAGCAGAAGGACTAGCGATGAACGCTCACCCCACTTTTGTAGCGCGGATGAAATAAATTCATCAATGATGGTTTGTGCGCCATTGGCAAAGTCACCAAATTGCGCTTCCCACATCACAAGAGCATTTTCGCGCTCTACGGAATAGCCATATTCAAAGCCCATTGCTGCATATTCGGACAAGAGCGAATCAAATACGAAGAATTGATTCTCATCTGAAATAAGTGAGCGAAGCGGTGTCCAGTCAGATCCATTGTTCTGATCAACAACTACAGCGTGACGATTACTGAATGTTCCGCGCTTAACATCCTGACCAGCAAGACGAATTGGGTGGCCCTCTAATAGAAGTGATCCCATTGCAAGTAATTCACCGGTTGACCAGTCAACGGTTCCCTCATCAAGCATTTCAACTCGCTTGGCAAGTTGTGGTGCAAGTTTTACATGCGGAGTGAAACCTTCTGGAATCGCGCTCTGGGTTGCAACAATCTTTCGAAGTATTGCCTCATCTACTGATGTGTTTACAGTCTCCGGTGCTGGCGCTACCGGAACCACAATATTTGAATTATGTTCTGGCTCAATATTATGAACCGCGTTATAAACCGCATCAAGTTGTGCTTGATAATCTTGTAATACTTCTTCAGCTTCTTCAATCGTGATATCGCCGCGACCAATTAGCGCTTCGGTGTAGAGTTTACGAGTTGAACGCTTTGCCTCAATCAATTTATACATCATTGGTTGGGTGAAACTTGGTTCGTCGCCTTCATTATGTCCACGACGACGGTAGCAAATCATGTCGATAACAACATCTTTCTTAAATGCTTGGCGATATTCGAATGCGATACGTGCAACTCGAACAACACTCTCTGGATCATCAGCATTTACGTGGAAGACTGGCGCCTGAATCATCTTTGCAATGTCTGTCGAATAAGTTGAAGATCTAGCTGCATGTGGTGATGTTGTGAAGCCAACTTGGTTGTTTACGACAACATGGATTGTTCCACCAACGCGATACCCCTTTAACTGTGAGAGGTTTAGCGTTTCAGAAACAACACCTTGGCCAGCAAATGCGGCATCTCCGTGCATCAAGATTGGAAGAACACTGAAGATATCTTTCACATTTAATTTATCTTGCTTCGCGCGAGCAATGCCTTCTAATACTGGGTTTACGGCCTCGAGGTGAGAAGGGTTTGCTGCGAGATAAATCTTGGTAGTTGCGCCTGATTCTGCAGTGAAAGTTCCCGCAGTTCCGAGGTGATACTTAACATCGCCAGAACCGTGGACCTGATTCTCGGCGTAATGTCCTTCAAACTCTTGGAAAATTTGGCCATAGGACTTTCCACCAATATTTGCAAGAACGTTTAGGCGGCCTCGATGTGGCATTCCGATGCAAACTTCATCTAATCCGCGATCTGCAGC
>DDMR01000029.1:0-1099 GCA_002340925.1 Actinobacteria bacterium UBA2541 | reverse complement strand
GAGAAGCGCTTCTGTCCAACATATTTTGTCTGCAAGAAAGCTTCAAATGCCTCAGCGCTATTTAGTTTGCGCAAGATTCGAAGTTGTTCTTCGCGTGGAGTTCTTGGGTATCCAACTTCCACATACTCTTGAATCCAGGCACGCTCTAGCGGGTTCTCGATATACATATATTCAACGCCGATAGTGCGGCAATATGAATCTCGGAGCGTTCCAAGAATTCTGCGTAATTTCATTACCGGTTTGCCACCAAAGCCACCAGTTGCGAATTCGCGATCTAGATCCCAGAGTGAAAGTCCATGAGTAACAACATCCAAATCTGGATGTGAGCGCTGGATGTATTTAAGTGGATCAATATCTGCCATTAAGTGGCCTGATGTTCGATACGCATTGATTAGCTCTTGAACGCGAGCAGTCTTGCCAACTTGATCTTCCTTGCTAAAGCGCATATCAACAACCCAGCGGATTGGAACGTATGGAATACGTAGCGCTGCAAAAATCTCGTCGTAGAAACCATTTTCACCGAGCAACAATTCATGAATTCGTTTTAAGAAATCACCAGATTGTGCGCCTTGAATAATTCTGTGATCATAAGTGCTAGTTAAAGTAATGACTTTACTTATTGCTAGCTCGGCCAAAGTATCTTCATTTGCGCCTTGAAATTCCGCTGGATAATCCATTGCGCCAACGCCAAGAATCAAGCCCTGTCCTTGGACCAATCGTGGAACTGAGTGAACTGTGCCGATTGTTCCTGGGTTTGTAAGTGAAACTGTTGTTCCAGCAAAGTCTTCGACGGTCAGAGAACCACCGCGAGCTTTGCGAACGGTCTCTTCGTATGAAGCCCAGAACTGAGCAAAATCAAGTTCTTCACAGCCCTTTATTGATGGCACTAATAATTGGCGTGAACCATCTGGCTTTGCTAAATCGATTGCGATACCAAGGTTTATATGTTCTGGCTTTCCAATAGCAGGCTTGCCATCCAATTCGCCGAAGAAGGCATTCATCTCTGGCATCTGTCGAATTGCGCTGATCATTGCGTAACCAATTATGTGAGTGAATGAAACTTTTCCACCACGACCACGTTTTAAATGATTATTTATAA
>DDMR01000074.1:26651-26822 GCA_002340925.1 Actinobacteria bacterium UBA2541 | reverse complement strand
CTTGATTACTTACCATTCGAATCACGTAGCGCGATGGGTCTTTACACATCATCAGAACGCCAACGTGCACTAGATACTGGTGAATACACTCCAGATCCATCTGCAATCAAAGAGATCGTTGCAGCTGCTGCGCAATCAGCATCTTTCAAACCAGCTGCGAAAGCACCGGTT
>DDMR01000074.1:10312-26371 GCA_002340925.1 Actinobacteria bacterium UBA2541 | reverse complement strand
GTAAAGATTGAAAGTGCGCCTGCAGAAGGCAACGGAGTTGGTTCTTCAATGGAACTCTTCGAAAAGATGAGCGGCGTTAAATCAGATGCACCTCTCTGCATGACATGTGGAGTAAAGATGCGTATGGCTGGTTCATGCTTCGTCTGCGAAGGTTGCGGCAATACTTCTGGATGTTCATAATCTGAAAGTAATTAAGTAATTTAAGCCCTCTGCGAAAATGCAGAGGGCTTTTTACTTTGAATCAAGTTGTCGGACAACTTACCGTTTACCAAAAGCAGCATTTGAACTAGGATTACCTTAGATTTTAAAGAAATTCACCGAAGTTAAGGAGCGCCCCGTGGCTAATGTTTCTCAGGTAAAAGCAGTCCTAGATCGACTGAAAATCGAAACGCCATCTTGGGCATATGGAAACTCTGGAACTAGATTCAAAGTTTTCGCACAACCAGGTGTTCCACGCGATCCCTTCGAGAAGATTGCCGATGCCGCTCAAGTAAATAAATACACCGGAGCCGCGCCAAGTGTTGCCCTACATATCCCATGGGACAAGGTCGAGGATTACGCAAAACTTGCTGCACATGCCAGAGAACTTGGTGTTGTTCTGGGAACGATAAATTCAAACACCTTTCAAGATGATGAATACAAGTTGGGATCAGTCTGTAACCCCGATCCGAAGATTCGCGATCGTGCGGTTGCCCACCTTTTAGATTGCATCGATATTATGAATATAACTGGTTCTCAAGATTTGAAATTATGGTTTGCAGATGGCACAAACTATCCAGGCCAAGACAGTATCGTCGAACGTCAAGATAGATTGGCCGAGTCACTTTCAAGGACTTATAAAGCGCTTGGTGCAAACCAGAGAATGCTCTTGGAATACAAATTCTTCGAGCCAGCTTTTTATCACACCGATGTTCCAGACTGGGGAACTTCATTAGTTCACTGCTTAGCTCTTGGCGAAAAAGCTTGGGTCTGTGTTGATACCGGCCACCATGCACCAGGAACAAATATCGAATTCATCGTGGCAAGCTTGCTTCGCGCAAAGCGACTTGGCGCATTCGACTTTAATTCACGTTTCTATGCTGATGATGATTTAATCGTTGGCGCGGCTGATCCATTTCAATTGTTTAGAATTATGCACGAAGTAAATGTAGGTGGCGGCTTTGATGTGGGGACTCCGGTTTCATATGTTCTAGACCAATGCCACAACATTGAAGCGAAGATTCCTGGCCAAATTCGCTCAATCATGAATGTTCAAGAGGCAGTTGCTAAAGCGGTATTTGTTGATCAAGATGCACTTAAAGCGGCACAAAAGAGCGGTGATGTTCTTGCAGCGCATGAAGTTTTGATGGATGCCTTCAACACCGATGTTCGTCCAATGATCCGCGAATGGCGTGAAGCAAAGGGAATTGATGGCGAACCAATGAAAACTTATGCAAAAAGTGGATATGCCGAGAAGATTGCCGCTGAACGTATTGGTGGAAACCAAGCTGGGTGGGGTGCTTAGTCTTGACTGACAAAGTTGTTAAAGATTTACTTGAACGCAGTAATCGCTTAGGTTCAAATCCGAAGTTCACAAATTACGCCGGTGGAAATACCTCAGCAAAGGGCAGCGCAACTGATCCATTAACTGGTGCTCAAGTTGAAGTCCTTTATGTAAAGGGCTCTGGCGGAGATCTTGGAACTTTAACTGAGAAGGGTCTAGCAACTCTTTATCTAGATCGACTTCGTGGAATGACTGCGGTGTATCGCGGCTTAGATCATGAAGATGAAATGGTTCACCTCTTTGATTTCTGTGCATTTGGTAAGGGCGGTGCGGCTCCAAGTATCGACACCGCAATGCATGGTCTAGTTGATCAAGATCATGTTGATCACCTACATCCAGATTCAATTATTGCCCTCGCCACATCAAAAGCTGGTCGCGAATTAACTAAGAAGTGTTTTGGCGATGAAATTCTCTGGGTTGACTGGCGACGTCCAGGATTTGAACTCGGATTAGATATTTCAAAAATTGCTAAGGAGAATCCCAAAGCACACGGTTGCGTATTGGGCGGGCATGGCTTAACAACCTGGGGTGCCACAAGCAAAGAGTGCGAAGAGCGTTCGGTGGCAGCAATCTTGAAAGCCGAAAAATTTATAGCAGAAACTGGAAAGAAAGATCCCTTCGGAAAAGTTGTTGCTGGGCGCAATCCACTCGCAAAGGCGGATCGTCAAGTGAAGGCTGCAAAACTCGCACCGACGCTTCGTGGCATTGCATCAAAAGACAATCGCATGGTTGGCCACTTCAATGACTCAGATGCGGTTTTAGATTTCTTAAATAGTGAAAAATTAGAAGAGCTTGCGGCAAAGGGCACTTCCTGCCCAGATCATTTCTTACGCACCAAAATCTCACCACTCGTAATTGATTTAGATTCAAATACCGAAGTTGAAAAAATCATCACCAGAGCCAATGAATTACATGTCGAATATCGTGCCAAATACACTGCTTACTACAACAAGTATGCAACTAAAAATTCGCCAGCGATTCGAGGCGCAGATCCACTAATCATTTTGGTGCCTGGCGTCGGAATGTTTAGTTATGGCAAAGATAAGCAAACAGCTCGAGTAGCTGGTGAGTTTTATATAAATGCAATCAATGTAATGCGCGGCGCCGAAGCCATCTCAACCTATTCGCCAATTTCAGAATCAGAGAAGTTCAATATCGAATATTGGGAACTCGAAGAGGCAAAGCTACGTAGGATGCCAAAGCCAAAGCCACTTCAAGGGCGAATCGCATTGGTAACGGGTGGGGGATCTGGAATCGGAAAGGCTACAGCTATTCGACTAGGCGCTGAAGGTGCCTGCGTAATTATTGCTGACCGGGATTTAACATCCGCACAAAGTGTTGCGACCGAACTTGGTGGCCCAGATAAAGCTATTGCAGTTGCGGTTGATGTGACAGATGAAGCACAAGTTAGTGCTGCTATTGATGCCGGTGTTCTTGCCTTTGGTGGCATTGATTTAGTTGTGAACAATGCTGGTCTTTCAATTAGTAAGCCACTGATTGAAACAACGGCGCAGGATTGGGATGTCCAGCACGATGTAATGGCGCGAGGTTCATTCTTAGTTTCAAGAGAGAGTGCGAAAGCAATGATTGCTGCTCAAATGGGTGGTGACATCATTTATATCTCATCAAAGAATTCAGTTTTTGCAGGGCCAAATAATGTTGCTTACGGATCTACTAAAGCCGACCAGGCACATCAAGTTCGGTTGCTTGCTGCAGAGCTCGGCGCATATGGAATTCGAGTAAATGGTGTAAACCCAGATGGCGTAGTTAAAGGATCTGGAATCTTTGCAAGTGGTTGGGGCGCTCAACGTGCAGCGGTTTATGGTATTGAAGAGGAGAAGTTAGGCGAGTATTACGCCCAACGCACAATCTTGAAGAAAGAAGTTCTTCCAGATCACATAGCAGCAGCCGTATTTGTTCTCTGCGCATCTGATCTGCCACTAACAACTGGATTACATATTCCGGTTGATGGTGGAGTCGCTGCTGCATTCTTAAGGTAGTCGTGGCTAATTTCATCGCAGTTGATCTAGGTGCAACTAGTGGCCGAGTAGCAATTGGCCGAGTAACAGCAGAGAAAATCGAGTTAGAAATCGTGCATCGCTTTGCTCATGAAATCTTTGAGGATAAAGATGGAGCAATTCTGTGGGATTGGAAGCTAATAACTGAGCAAGTAATAATCGGAATTGAAAAGTGCTTAGTGCAAGGACCACCAGTATCTCTAGCGATTGATTCTTGGGCAGTCGATTATGGATTGTTGGATAGCAAGGACAATTTAATTTCCAAGGTCCATTCTTATCGAGACCCTAGAACATTTCCGGCCTTTGAAGAGCTCGTCTCACGTTTGGGAGAAGAGCGCATCTATCAAGACACGGGAATTCAATTCTTGAACTTCAATACCTTGTATCAATTGGTGTCTGCTAAGAACGATGAGTCTTATAAAGCAGCAAGTAAGTTCTTGTTGATCCCTGATCTTTTAAATGCTGAACTCACCGGAAAGATTTCCACCGAAGTTACAAATGCATCTACGACTCAGTTATTGGATGTGAAGAAACGAAATTGGGATTTTCCATTAATTCAGTTAGCTGGACTGCGAGCTGAGATTTTTACAGAATTGCACGAGCCTGGTGCCGAGATTGGAACAATTACGGGCTTCGGGGCACTTGATGGAATAAAGGTTGTTGCAACAGCGTCTCATGACACTGCTAGTGCGGTCGCTGGAATTCCATTTGGCGATCGAGATTCCGAGGCTTACATATCAAGTGGAACCTGGTCGCTAGTCGGAATTGAAAGTGATGTTCCAGTGACTTCTAAGCAGGCGCTGGCTGCAAATCTAACAAATGAACTTGGTGCGGCCAACACAGTGCGTATATTGAAAAATGTAACAGGAATGTGGTTGCTAGAAGAGTGCCGAAGAACTTGGCGAGCTTCAAATGAAGAGTGGACAATTCCGCAGTTGGTTGATGAGGCCAGCAGAAGCCTAAACTTCAATTCACTGATAGACCCAAATGATCCAAGATTTCGATCACCTGGCAAGATGCCAGAACGCATCGTTGCCTATTGTGTTGAAAAGAGTATTAATCCACCGCGGACTAAGGGTGAATTCACAATTTGTATTTTGCGAAGCTTAGCTGCGGCCTACCAGAAAACTATTTCAGAAATTGAGGAAGTTACTGGAAAGAAAATTTCGACTATTCATATTCTTGGTGGTGGATCACAGATTTCGCTACTAAATCAATTGACGGCTAGCGCTTGTGGCGTAAAGGTTAAGACTGGTCCAGTTGAATCAACGCTATTTGGAAACATTGCGGTCCAAGCACTCAGCGCCGGTGTTGTTCCAACTCTGTCGGCAGCAAGAGCTCTAATCGGTAAGAGCTTTATCAGCGAAGAATTTACGCCCAATTAATATAAGCGGCGATATCAGGATTTTTACCGGCCGCGATATTGCTAAATAACTTCTCGATACTCGCATCATCCGCCGAATATTCAGTAGCAATTTTCTCTAAGCTGAGAGCATCTGACTTCATTAACTCTAATGTTTGAACAAGTCGACTCGCCACCCAACCTGAAACAAAGTGCACTGTTAATTCTTGCTTCTGTAAATGTGCCATATCGGCCCAGGTATTGGCACCATCAGGAGTGTGACCACTGAAAATAATCTGACCGATACCGATTCGTGAGTTACCAAAGATTTCAGCCGCCCAGGTTGCAGGAAGGGCGCGATAGTAAAGTTCAAAAGCCTCTGGACTTTGAACTGTGTCAATTACCGCGATTGGCGCAAAGTCAGAGAGCGCTTTCTGGGTAACGGTATTTGAATTTGCGGTTTGAATTCCTAGTGAACTTATCTTCTCTAATCTTGAGTCATGGCGTCCAAGTAGAAGTGGTTCGAAACCACGTGCCTTTGCACTAAGTGCGCCGCTTGCGCCGATTACACCATCTCCAATTACCAGAACTCGATCTCCAGCCTTGCCAATGATTCTTGATGCTGCGTTAAATCCCACCTGCGCAACAACCCCAAATGCCGAACGCGCTGCGGGGATACCTGTCGCATCGAAGACTTCGAAATCTTCGCAGATTCCAAAACTAGTATGTGCGCCCCAGCCCGCAGTCGCATCTGAATAATTGATGCTGGCAGTTGCGAACACTTGTTGTCCTACCTTTACATTTGTAACTTTAGATCCGATGGCCTCGACAATTCCACTTCGTTGATATCCAGGCACTAATGGAAATCCAAAATTTCCCCATTCGAAACGGCCCGAGATTACCCACTTATCAGTGCCAGTGCTGACTCCTGAACAAATAGTTTTAATTGCAACTTGCTTATCGCCTAGCTCAGGAATCGAAACAGTTGCAAGCGCAGATTTGTTCGCCGAAGTTGTTATTACAGCTTTAGAACTTGGCAAGAATTCCACCATCAGGAATTAGTGATGAACCAGTAATAAAACTCGCACCTCTGGAAAGGGCAAATGCAATTACATCGGCAACTTCCTCTGGTTGGGCAATTCGGCCAATTGCATTTTCACTTGATGGGAAACCTAATTCAGCTAAAGTCTTTCCTTCACGTTCTGCGTGCTGACGTAGCATCGGAGTATCAGTAGCACCCGGAATTATGCAGACAACTCGAATATTGTCTGGCGCAAGATCTAGTGCCATAGTTTTTGTAAGAGTTAGAACGCCACCCTTTGCGGCTGCATATGGTGCAACACCCGTAGATGTTGCGTAAGCATGGATAGATGAAATGTTTACTACTGCGCCGCCACCAGCACTGCGAATTAGTGGCAGGGCATATTTGGCCATCAAATAAAGGCTAGTTAGGTTAATCGAGATAATTCGCTGCCAATCTTCAAAGCTTGTGCTTTCTACACTCATATTGAAGGCACCGACAGCAGCGTTGTTTACCAGACCTTTGACACGAATGCCCTTCTTCTTTGCAATCCCACAAACTTCCTGACACTCCTTCTCGCTAGTAACGTCGATGGCAATCGCTTGAGTGAGCGCACCTTTGGGGTCGATTGATGCCAGGATTTTTGTAAGTGCCTCTGCATTCCTATCGACAGCGAAAACAAAAATTCCTTGATTCACCAAGTTTTCTACAGTTGCAGCACCGATTCCGCCAGCGGCACCTGTAACAATTACCGCATCGCCCTTTGCAGCAAATGACTTCTCTCTCACGCTACGACACCATTCTTGAAGCGGTCAAAATTCTTTGGATCATATAGCGGGATAACTATTGGAGATTTGAGTGCTCTGGCATGTGCATCCATGCATTCATACATGTTTTCAGTTATACCAATTGGATGATTGTTTACAACGTTCTCCATTACAAAGAAGGTATCGCTCAAAACTGCAGTGCCGGCCTTTGTGTCAACTTCGACAGCGATTGATGCGCGGTGATGGCCACCGGACCACCAAGTGCGAAGACCTGGTGCGATAGTTTCTTCATCTTCAAGTAGAACAACTCGATCCCAAGATTTGCCAACAAGTTCAGCCAGGATATGTGGTGGAATACTTGTGTCGCGGCCATCATGTGGGTGCTTGTGAGTGGTGTGAAAATGAATCCAACCCCGCTTTGAAATATGAATCTTGGCATTTGGGAATTCAAGAACATTGCTTACGGAGTAAAGCTGTAGGGGAGTCAAGAAAATATGAGTGACATCCTCTGGCTTAACGTTATGTTTTGCAAGTTGGTCCAGAATGTATTCGCCCTCTTGGCGAGCAAACTTGACGCGTTCTCCAAGAAAGGCAACCCAACCTTCATTCATTGGCCCTAAATCTTTTGCTGGACCGGTGTTAACAAGGGCGGTAATCCCATTTCCCTGGATAAGTCCAACTTGGAACTGCAAGCGGAACCAATTATCCCATTGCCCCATCCAAAAGAGTTCTGGGCCGGGGACTTCGCTGCCGCCCATTGAAAGTAGCGTTAATTTGTATTCCATTTTTTGCTCCTGGTCTCTCGGTCTCTGTAAATCAGTTACTTAAGTTGTCTGCAGTGCAATCTCAAGATCAGCGCGGACCTGATTCATATGCATCCGCATTGCTGCTTTAGCTAAATCAGAGTCACCACAAATGACTGCTCGCATGATTTCATCATGCCAATAAGTTGCGTGCTCGACCGCATTTGGACGCTTAGCATTTTCAATTCTGACTTTAATTCCAAGATTGGCGATCGAATTATGTAATTGATTAAGAATTGGGTTCTGGGTGGCGCGAGATAGCGCGGCATGCCAGGCAATATCTATGTGTGCGATATCGATCTCATCGCCGATGCACAATTTCTGCTCTTCTAAAATATCTTGTAACTCTTTTAGGTTTTCAGGTGTTGCATTACGAGCGGCAAGCGCTGCAATTTCTGGCTCGAACATTTCACGTGTTGTTTGGAGGTCATTAAAGTATGAACTATCTGAATTTAAGGCCACCCAAATTGGATCTAAAACATTCCACTCGTGCATTGGAGCAATTGTTGTGCCCATGCCTTGGCTGACTTTGATAAATCCCTTGGCATCTAAACTTCTTATTGCCTCGCGAACTACGCCACGAGTTACGTTATAAGTAGCGCACAGTGCCATTTCAGAGGGGACTGTAGACCCTTCACCAAGTTGGCCTGAGCCAAGCTGGGAAAGAATGTCTTCAACGATTTGATCGCTGAGTTTTCTGACTGACACTGTGCGCTGCTCTCTTTATCTACTTATTAGAAGTCGAACTTGTCGATGTTCTTTGCATTAAATTCTTGCGGTGGTCCCGCAATGATTACTGCACCTTTACCTAGTTTCCACTTTCCTGGACCAACTCCCTTGTACTTCAACTTTGTTCCCTTTTTAGGGTTTAGGTTTTTGGTCTTGATGTCAACAATTAGATTTGCAGCAATTTGACCCTGTAGTCCTGGATCCCAAAGTGAAAATGACTTAACTGTTCCATCCTTTATATATTGACGCATTTGGTTTGGAGTTCCAAGACCAGTTACTTGAACCTTGCCCTTAAGAGGAGAGGTTGAAAGTACTTGTGCAGCAGCAGCGATACCAACAGTTGTTGGTGCGTTGATTGCCTTTAGGTTTGGATACTTAGCGAGGAGTGCTTGTGCTTCTGTAGCACTCTTTTCTGGAGCGTCATCGCCGTAAACGGTGTCAACTAGCTTTAGGCCAGGTTGTCCGCCACCATCGATGTACTCCTGAGCTCCTGCTAGCCAGGAATTCTGATCTGGCGCAGTTGATGTTGCTGATAGGAACGCCCAGTCACCCTTGCCATCGATAACGCTGGCTGTTTGGTCAACTAGGTACTTTCCTAGAACGCTGAAATCAACTGGTGTGATTGATGCTTGACGACATGAAACTGCTGTATCACCGTTGACGGTAAGAACAACAATTCCAGCCTTCATTGCACGCTTCAGTGTTGGACATAGAGCGTTTGCATCATTTGGAGAAATTGCAATTGCATCAACTCTCTGTTGGATTGCAGCTTCAATAAATGGGATTTGATCAGTGGCGCCAGCTTGAGCAGGTGCTACAACCTTTACGGTCATTCCCAATTTTTTGCCGGCCTTCTTAAAGCCACCAACAATTGCGTCAAAGTATGGGTTACCCAAGTTCTTAGGAATATAGGTGACCTTGTACTTTGTAGCTGCTGTTGCTGATGTAGCCATGAATGAAGCGCTTACTCCAGTCAGGATGAGTGACATACCCAAGACTGGAACTAGCGCTTTATGCTTTTTATTCATTCCTTTAGCCTCATTCCGTATTCCAATAGCGATGTATTTCATCGCTATTGATTAATGATTTGCGAAGCAAGATCCGCTAGGTTCTTGCTTGCGCCTCATTAAATCTCTTTCTTCTATTTCTCTTCTCCACATAATATGAGCGAATTTGCGGCACCAGGACTGTCAGAATTAGTAGCAACCCGATTGCGGCATCCTGAACCTGACCATTTATGTCTTGAATAACCAGGGCTTCGCGAACTGCCATGATTGCGAAAAGTGCAACCACGGTGCCTGATATAGCACCACGGCCACCAAAAATATCTGTGCCGCCCAGAACTACCGCTGTGATTGCCAGCAGTTCTAGACCAAGTCCCACGTTAGAAATTGTTGAACCTAAGCGAGAGGTGATCATTACTGCGCAAATTCCGGCCACAGTTCCGCTTAGAGCAAATGCGAGTAAGCGGACCCGATCTACGCTAATTCCAGAGAAGTTACTTGAAGAAGGATTACTTCCTGACATGATGTTCTTTATTCCATAATTTGAGCGATGGAGAATGTAGTAAAAGATTATTGCTGCAACGATGAAGAGCGCCAGAGGCGCCGGTAACCCAGGATTTCCACCAATTACTAATCTTTGATCAAAGCCAACGAAGTTCTCTGGATAGTTTGCTACAACACCATCGCCAAGAATGACTTGGGTGAGTCCGCGATAAAGTGCGAGTGTGGCAAGAGTTACTACCAAGCTTGGAAGACCAAGTTTGATGACAATTAGCCCATTGATTAGGCCAAGAACTAACCCTGTGAATATTGATGCTACACAGCACCAGAAAATTGGAACGCCACTCTCAAATAATTTGGCGAGCACGCCCGCGCTTGCAGCAAGTGTTGATGCTACTGAAAGGTCAATATCGCCATTGATGATTACAAATGTCAAAGCTAGGGCGAGTAAACCAATTTCAATATATCGGCCGGTATTAAAAATAATTGACGAGGGATCTAGGAAATATTCGGAACCGAGAGAGCCATAGGTCATAGCGATTATTAGTATCAGGATTGGGCCAACTAAATATCCTGGGACCTTGAATCGAGGGTTATTCTTTAGCAACGGTGACATTAGTTGACCGTCCTTTGGTTTCTAATTGCCAGCAAGAAGTTCTGTTCCTGCCGCTTTCGAACTGAGTTATCGATTGCGACAGCCGCCAGAATAAGGAAGCCAGTTGCACATGCTTTCCAGAATGGTGATACCCCAACGACAGTTAAGCCATTGGATAAAATTCCGATCAAGATGCAACCAAGAGCAGTGCCAAGTGCAGTTCCAGAACCACCAAAGATATTGGTTCCGCCGATAACAACGGCAGAGATAACATCGAATTCAAGCCCGCGGCCAACATCTGCTGGATTGATGGTTGCATACCGAGCGGTATAGAGAACACCGCCGAGACCTGCAAGAACTCCAACAAACACGAAGACCATAATTGTTATCTTGTTAAATGAAAGGCCACGAGAAATAGCGCCTTCAGGATTGCTTCCAACTGCATAAATACGCTTTCCCAGAAGTGTCTTTGATGAGACATACCAGACGAGAATAATTGAAAGAAAGGCAAAGATTAGTAGCCAAGGAATACCAATCGGCGAAGTTGTAGCTAGGTTAATAATGCCTTGTGGCACATCATTGGGATCGATTTGCACGTTATCTGAGACTAAGAAGACAGCACCTCGGATAATTGCAAGGGTTCCAAGGGTTGCAATAATTGCCGGTATCTTTCCGTAACTTACAAGTAAACCATTTAGCAATCCGCAGAGCCCACCAACAATCATCGCAATAACTATCAATCCAAATATTGGGAAATCTGGATTCTCTCTGGCAACCATTCCCATAACCATTGCTGCCATACCAAGTGTGCTGCCAACACTTAGATCAATGTTTCGGGTAACAATTACTAAGGTCTGACCGGCACCGACAACCATCAAAATACCAACCGAAGAGAGAATTGCACTTAAGTTATCTGAACGGAAAAAGCGTGGCTCTAGGGTTCCAAAGACAGCCAATAGAACTAAGATAAAGAGGAAAATTCCAAATTCACGCTTCTTGAAGAGGTAAGTAACCTTTGAATTTAACTTAATTGCCATGATTAGTGCCCCTTTCCTGCAGTAGCAAGTCCGGAAGCTAGTCGGAGAACAGCTTCCTCAGAGATTTCTGATCCCGAAAGCTCGCCAGCGATTCGGCCATTGCGCATAACAATTATTCGATGTGAAAGTTCAATTAATTCCCGCATATCACTACTGACCATGATTATGGACATGCCATCCTTTGCCGAGTTATTAAGGAATTGGTGAATTTCTGATTTTGAACCAACATCTACGCCACGAGATGGTTCATCAATTAGAAGAATTTCAATTTCTTGCTTCAACCACTTTGCCAAACTAACTTTCTGCTGATTTCCACCACTTAATTCCCGAACTAACTGAGTAGCGCTAGAAAGCTTGACACGGAACTTTTCAATTAGCTCCTGGCCGATTTCTCTCTCTTTTCCAAAGTTACGTTTTCCACCTCGGGATGTGAGTTTCAAATTTGTTATAACTAAATTCTCATTAATTGAGCGATTCAAGAACAAGCCGTTGTGCGCACGATCTTCCGGAACTAAAGCAATCCCAGAAGAAATAGCTCGTTTCACTTTTTTGATACTTCCATGCTTCGTCGAAATAACTTCACCCGCAGAACGCTTACGTAACCCAAAAATAGTTTCCAATAACTCACTTCGACCAGCACCAACAAGGCCACCGATTCCGAGAATTTCACCACGATTAACTTCAAATGACACATCAGCAACATAGCCAGGGCTCTCGAGATTCGAGACCTTTAGAGAGGTCTGACCGCTAGAGGTTTTTGAATCAGTCGAAGAAGCAGAAATGTTTCGGCCAACCATTAATCTAATCAATTCATCTTCAGTGGTCTCAGAAGTTTTCTTAACAGCAACTACTTCGCCATCCTTCAAGACAGTAATTCGGTCTGATAGTTGGAGAACTTCTTCAAGACGGTGCCCGATAAAAATAATTGCTACACCACTTGCATTTAACTTACGGATAGTTTCGAAAAGTCTTGCAACTTCCGAAGGTGTTAAGGATGCAGTTGGCTCATCGACTATAAGCAACTTCAACTTCTTGCGAAGTGCGGAAACCATATCCACCATCTGCTGATCTGCTACCGATAGCGCCTTCACCGGCGAATGGACGCTGAATGAACAACCAAGCTGCGCCAGTAGCTCCTTGGTCTCCCCTTCCGCTTTCTTCCAATTGAATCTCTTACTTTTCCCATCTCGAACTTGGTAATCGACGCAAACATTCTCTAATACTGATAAATCTGGAAACAATCTAGGCTCTTGATGAATAAGTGCAACACCCGAATTTTGAATCTCGCGAATGTTTGAAAATGTTCGGTCACTACCTTCAAATTTAATTGTTCCGACATCGACAGGAACTAGCCCAGAAATAATTTTGACCAGCGTGCTTTTCCCAGCGCCATTTTCGCCAACGATTGCATGAATTTCGTTTTGAGCAAGATCAAAATCAACGCTCTTAAGAACTGCAGCATCACCGTACCACTTGGATACGGACTTACATTCCAAAACGTTAATGGTGAATCCTCCCAATCCGTACTGACTGATCCATTTTCGAATGGTCTTAAGAGACTAGAAAACTCACTTGTAAGACAGTTGTCAAGGATAAAAAGAAAAAACTTTTAATTTGCGGGAAAAGTGCTAGATTTCTTTTGCGCAAAAAACCTACTTGTCAGAGGAGTTTAGTTATGAAAGTTCTGATCACCGATAATGATTTAGGCGATGGAGCGCTTGAAATTAATTTATTGAAAGAACATTTGAACGCAGAAGTTTTAATTGCAAAGTGCAAAAGTGAAGATGACGTTATCAAATCGTTATCTGATTTTAATCCCGATGCAGTTATTGTTCAATGGGCCCCGGTTAAAGGCAAGGCTATTTCACTCATGGCCAATGTCAAGATAATTTCTCGCATCGGTATCGGGATGGACATGATTGACCTGGAAGCTGCCGCTCAGGCTGGCATTCCAGTGAAGAACGTCCCGCACTATTGCACCGAGGAAGTCGCCACACACGCGGTTTCTCTAGGGCTGGCGCTATGGCGCAAACTGCCTCAACTCGATGCTGAGATGCGTTCTGGCAAATGGGCGGCAGCTTCCCATGCAAGTTCAATTAAGAAAGTTTCAGAATCCACAATAGGTTTAATTGGAACTGGCCGCATTGGTTCACTAGTCGGAAAATATTTCTCTGGATTCGGTGCGAAAGTAATTACCTTTGATCCTTATGCAAAAGGTCATGGGTTTGAGAGTGTTGATCTTGCGAGAATCGCAGCGGAATCAGATCTAATCTCTCTGCACTGCCCACTAACTTCAGAGAATAAGTATTTGATAAATGATGAATTCTTAGCTTCTACATCTAAGAAACCTATTTTGATAAATACAAGTCGCGGTGGACTAATTGATCCCTCAGCAGTCGACAGGGCGTTGAAAAGCGGCGTCCTGTCCGGCGCTGGTTTGGATGTATACGAGGTCGAGCCACTTCCTATGGATGACATTCTTCGCACTTCACCAAATGCACTTCTTACCCCGCACTCATCTTGGTGTTCAATTCAAGCCTTGCCTGAACTACGTAAAGAGGCTGTAATGAATGTAATCAACTTCTATAAGGATGCGGCGAAATAGATTATATGAGCCACCAAAGCTTAGTTCTTACAAACTTCAATCAATTTGAAGTCAGAGAACGTAATCTTGCAGAACTAGCGGGTGATAATGCAATTGTAAGAATCCTTGCTACTGCTATCTGTGGCTCGGACATTCACGGATCCAATGGTTCCACAGGGCGCAGATTTCCGGATCAAGTCATGGGGCATGAAACCTGTGGCGTCGTTGAAAAAGTATCTGCGCAAGCAAGTGCGGAATTAATCGGTAAAAGAGTAGTCATCAACCCAGTGATTTCCTGCCAACAATGTGAACTCTGTTTGGCTGGAAAAGAATATGTCTGTCGATCGCGCAAAGTTCTGGGAGTGACAAAGGGAGTTGACGGTGCGTTTGCTCAGTATGTAATCGTGCCGGTAAGAAATTTAGCTTTAATCAGTGAAGAGGTTTCACCAATTCTTGCAACCGCGGTCGAACCTTTGGCAGTTGGCTACCATGCTGTAATTCGGGCAGATGTCAGACCAAATGAGAGAGTCTTAATTCTCGGGGGTGGTCCGATTGGTCAGGCTATTGGACTTGCTTGCGCCCGAATCGGAGTAAGCAATGTTTTATTCAGCGAGCCTTCCGAATGGAAGCGGAAATTTATTTCTAAATTTGGTTTCGAAAGTGTCTCGCCGAAAGAGCTACAAAGTATCTACGAAACTAGCGCTAAGCCATCGGTTGTATTCGATGCTGTAGGCAGCGCCCATAGTTTTGGTGATGCGTTTAAGCACTCCGATGTGGCAGCAAGAATTGTCCTGGTCGGCATGGATACCCCGGATCTAGCGATTCCAAGCTATGAGGTAAGCGCTGATGAGAGATCAATTCTTGGAAGCTATTGCTACACAAATGAAGAGTTTGCAGATACCGCTAACTGGTTGGGCTCTAATCATAAATTGGTTGAGCCTTTTATCTCTGATGTTACGCCCATGAGCAAAGCACCGGAGATGTTTGAGAAATTGCACGACGGCAACTTTGATTACAACCGGGTTGTGATTAGTCAAGATGAATGAAATTTCAGGCGTGCTTCCAGTTTTAGCAGTTCCATTTAACAGAGATGGAAGTCTAGATCTGGATTCAATTCCAAAACTTGTTGAACACTGCATCAGCAACAAGGCAAATGGGGTTGTTATATTTGGATTAGCCAGCGAACTCTATAAACTAAATGATAGCGAGCGAATTCAAATCCTGGAGAAAGTCATTTCATCTGTGAATTCTAGAGTTCCAGTAATTGTTGGCACCGAACACAGCGGGACGTTGGCCGCAGTTGCAAGAAGTATTGAAGCTGAAAAACTTGGGGCCAGCGCACTGATGCTCTATCCGCCAACATTTATAAAACCTGATGAGGCCAATGTTCTCTCGTACTTTAAAGCAGTTGGTTCAGCGGTCAAGATTCCAATAATTATCCAAGATGCACCGGCCTGGACCGGCGTGCCGCTTCCAGTCTCGCTCTTATCTAGAATAATTAAAGAGCAGCCAAACGTTTGTTACATAAAACTCGAATCTCCTCCCATTGGAGATAAAGCCAAGATACTTAAGTCCGAGGGCTTCAAAATTATCGCTGGATACGGTGCAATTCATTTGATGGAGGATTTAACTGCAGGGATAGATGGCTTTATGCCAGGTTGCAGTTTGCCCGGGATATTTGTTGAGATCAATGACTTATTCAAATCGGGGAATGTAGAAAAGGCTAGGACGCTTTATCAGATTGTTCTGCCGCTTTTAACATTTCAGCTAACTAGTCTCGACACATTTATTGAAATACAAAAACTCTTACTCAAACATCTGCAGATATTCTCAACTTCATACTGTCGCGAGCCGCACATACCTATAAGTTCTGACCGCATTGATTACCTAAATCTTCTTCTTGCGGAAATTGGGCTAAAGGAATTAGAAGGTGTGAGAGTTTGATGAACACAAAACCTAGAATCGCTGTAGTAGGCACTGGTTGGTGGTCAACAGAGTTTCATATACCTTCATTAAAAAAGTATCCGGATTGTGAGCTAGTTGCGTTAATTGATCCGAATGCTGAAAAGCGGAGAAAAGCCGAGGATTTGTTTGAAATTCCATCTGGCTATGCCT
>DDMR01000074.1:0-10249 GCA_002340925.1 Actinobacteria bacterium UBA2541 | reverse complement strand
AGCGTTTCTGAGGCTCTGGCTGAGATAAAACTAGATGGTGCGATTATTGCAACACCTTCTGCGTTGCATTACCCAGTAGCAAAAGAGTTGTTAGAAAATGGAGTTCATGTAATGGTTGAAAAACCATTCACAACAATTGCCTCCGATGCCTATGAATTAGTAAATTTAGCAAAATCCAGATCTCTTCATTTAACAGTTGGTTATACCTTCCAGCACACAAACGCGGCAAAGGCGCTTAAGCAGGCCTTAGATAATCAAGAGATTGGTGAAATTCTTCTAGTCAATGGTCTCTTTGCGAGCATGGCCGAAGCGTATTACCGAGGCGTGCCGGAACAATATAAAGGTATTTTTAAGTGGGCAATTACGGGTCCAGATCCGCAGACATTTTCTGATCCAAAACTTGCGGGTGGCGGACAAGGTCAAACTCAGGTCTCACATGCGATCGGAATGATCCTGCATGCAATCAATCAAAGGGCTACGCAAGTTGCGGCATTTATGGAGAATCGGGATTTAAATGTCGATCTAGTTGATGCAATGGCATTTACTTGTGAAGCAAACACAATTGGGAATCTGGGCTCGACTGGGAATCTTCGCGATGGCGATAAGCACCAGCAAGAGTTTAGGTATTACGGAAGTAAAGGTTACATTCTCCATGACATGCGAGATGGCCAGCTACTTGTTCGAAATGACAAGGGCAAACAATATGAAATTACTGGAAAAGATATCGGTGATACATATCCAGCTCTTGAAACCGCACGTCATCTAGTTGATCTAATCACCGGAAAAGCTGAGATTAACTTGGCACCGGGATTGCAGGCCGCGTGGGCAGTTGAATTCTTGGAAGCCGCATATGAATCTGCAGCAACAAATAGCATCGTTAAAGTGAAAACCAATGAAAAGATCGGGGAAATCAAATGAGTAAAATCGTGAGAGTTAGATCAAGAGTAATTGGATATTCGCAGGCTCCGTCAACGCTTCGTCGAAATCTAATTACAAATGCTTCAGTATTCGAGGATTTCCATACTAAAGAGGGTGGCTGGTTTGGGCCGGGTTTCTGCACGGTTGTCGAAATTGAGACCGAGAAGGGTGTAATCGGAACCGCAACTGCAGGCGCTTTTAATGGCGCTGCCAAGGGAATAATAGATATGTATATTTTGGATCTTTTAAAGGGCCAAGATATCGAGAATCATGAAGGAAATTGGCAACGCATTTATCGCACCCTGATTCGTTTCGGCAGAAGCGGCGCTGCAGTATCTGCGCTTTCGGCGATTGACATTGCAATGTGGGATGCCCACGCAAAAGAGCTCGGAGTCCCAGTAACCGAACTTCTTGGTGGCAATGTTCAAAGCAGAGTTCCATGTTATGTAAGCCGGCTTTACGCTATGGAAGATCTAGATGAGCTTGCAGATGAGGCCCGAGGTTATGTGAAACAAGGATTCACCAGACTTAAGCAGCGCTTTGGATTTGGCCCACAAGATGGTTACGAAGGAATGCGCCGAAATGTGGAGTTAGTTCGAGCGGTTCGAAATGCAGTAGGACCAGATATTGAACTTGCAGCAGATGCATATATGGGCTGGGACTATGGCTATGCAATAGAGATGTATAAGCGCCTTCGTGAATTTAATTTATCCTGGATTGAAGAGGCGCTAATGCCTCAGTTGGTCGATCGTTATGCAGAATTGCGCAAGACCACACCCGGACAGCGCTGGAGCCATGGCGAACACAGTTACACGAAATGGGACTTTGAAGAGTTAATCAAAAAATCTGCATCAGACATTCTGCAACCAGATTTCAATCGCGCTGGTGGTCTAACTGAGGCGCGCAAGATCTGTGCGCTCGCAGAGACTGCCGGACTTCCAGTATTCCCTCACTCCAACGAGGCACATAACACTGCAATCATTTTTTCTCAGAGTGCAGCAGTTTGCCCAGTTGTTGAATACTTCCCAAATGTTCTACCAGATACCGGTAACGAACTGTTCTGGAATTTGTTTACTGGATATCCAGAGGCCAAGGACGGGTATCTTGCAATATCAAAGAAGCCTGGACTTGGCGTCGAACTAAATCAAGAACTAGCTTCCCAACTAGTTGTTGTAGATGATCACTGGAAAGAGATTTAGCACGAATTGCTAGAGGGAATGGAAATATAAATGGAACTGGCACTCGTTACTGGAGCTTCCAAAGGAATAGGCCGTGAAATAGCTATTGCTCTTGCAGATGCGGGTCACAAAGTTATTGCCGTATCTAGAACCCCAATTGCGAAGGACGAAAATACTGGAAATATTGAAAGTATTTGTGGTGATGTCAGTGATATTGGCTTCGTTGATTCATTACAGAAGCAGGTAGCTAAAGATTACGGCAATGTTCAAATCCTAGTTAATGCTGCAGGAATATTTGGCCCGATAGATTTGATTAAGGATACTGATCCTAAACATTGGGTTGAAACCATAATGATTGATGCACTTGCTCCTTATTTCACATCACGAGTTTTCTTGCCTGCAATGTTGGATGCTAAGTGGGGACGCATTATTAATTTGAGTTCTGCTGCTTCGCTACATCCTCCTGCAAAGTTGAATAGTGCTTATGCCACGGCGAAGGTTGCCCTTAATCAATTCACTAGACACTTGGCTGCAGAAATTAGTGGTAGTGGCGTAACCGCAAATGTAATTCACCCAGGAGATGTTCGTAGTGACATGTGGGCAGATATCAGTGCGAAGGCGGAAAAACTTGGTGAAGCTGGAGCAGATTACAAATCTTGGGTTGATTGGGTTGAGAAAACTGGGGGAGACGACCCAAAGAAAGCGGGCCAGTTGATCCTAAAATTGGTAAGTAATGAGAGTGCAGGAATTAATGGTCGTTTCTGTTGGATTGATAACCCGTTGCAAGCGCCAATTCCAAGTTGGGATGATCCAACGGATGAACGACCCTGGATTTAATATGGTTTCATAGTAAAAAGTAGTCATCAGTGATATTTTTAAAGAAATTTCCTTCAAACAACTATAAGAAATGGAGATATAAATGGAGCGAGTAGTCTTTTTACAATGGATAAAGGATGGTTGCCAAGAGGCATATGTGAAGGCGCATAGCCCAGAAAATCTCTGGCCATCAATAATCGCAGAATGCCAAGCGGCTGGGATGCATAACTACACCGGCTACATAGGTGGTCCAGATAATCGATTAGTCGTTGGATATTTTGAGGTCGAGAGCGTTGAAAAAATGAACGAATATCTCTCAAAGAGTGAAGTGAACACAGAATGGTCCAAAATAATCACCCCCCTCATGGAGACTGGCGGCGATGTGGCGAATGGCTCAATGGAGTTCATGCGCCCAATCTGGCGAATTGAATAGAATCTCGCCACTAGCTGAGAATCCATGAAGGGTCAACGATGACTACTTTTATTCACCCATTCACATTTGGCGATCGCACGCAGTCTGATCTGCTCGGCGGTAAAGGTGCAAACCTTGCCGAGATGGTGAAGATCGGTTTACCAGTTCCTCCTGGATTCACAATTACAACCGAAGCTTGTCGCGAATTTTTAGTTAACGAGAAAATTCCAGAAGCACTACCTGCGCAATTAGAAGCAGCGTTAGCAAATTTAGAGAAAGAACTTGGAAAAGAGTTCGGCAATCCAGCAAAACCACTTTTAGTTTCAGTCCGCTCTGGTGCAAAGTTTTCAATGCCGGGAATGATGGAGACCGTTCTAAACGTTGGAATGACGCCAGAAGTTGCACAAGCAATGGGCGAGCAATCAGGTAATCCAAAGTTTGCTTGGGATTGTTACCGCCGTTTTGTAGATATGTATGGTCGCATTGTTTGCGATGTTCCTAATGAAGAGTTCCATAAAATTGCTGCACGAGTCTTGGCACAATTTAAAGCCAAATCAATTGCAGATTTAGATGTCGATGGTCTTAAGGCGCTAACTGAAGGTTATATAAAAGAGACCGAAGCGGTTACGGGTGAAGATTTTCCAACTGATCCACGCGAACATCTAGCGAAATCTGTTGAAGCGGTATTTCATTCCTGGAACTCTGAACGCGCTCAGTTGTATAGACAACGTGAGCGGATTCCATCAGATTTAGGAACAGCAGTAAATGTGCAATCAATGGTCTTCGGAAATCTTGATGATCAATCCGGCACAGGCGTTGCTTTCACAAGAGATCCAGCAACTGGTGAGAGTGGAAGTTATGGCGACTATCTAGTCCGTGCCCAAGGTGAAGATGTTGTTGCGGGTATCCGAAACACAATGTCTTTGGCTGACTTGGCGAATGAGATCCCACGCATCGCAACTGAACTTGATGATGTTATGGCCAAGCTTGAAAAGCACTATCGCGATCTCTGCGACATTGAATTTACCGTTGAAAAAGGCAAGTTATGGATTCTGCAGACCCGTGTCGGAAAGCGAACCGCAGAAGCGGCATTTCGAATTGCAGTGCAGCTGGTCGAAGAAGGAAAGATCACAATTGATGAAGCCTTGATTCGAGTCAGCGGAGATCAACTTGTTCAACTTATGTTCCCGCAATTTGATTTGCGTGGCCAGGTAAATGAAATTGCTCGCGGAATTCCGGCATCACCAGGTGCCGCAGTAGGCGAAGTGGTCTTTGATTCAAAGAAGGCGTATGAAGCATCAAAGAGTGGTCGCAAAGTTATTTTGGTGCGGCGCGAAACCAGCCCAGATGATTTAGGTGGAATGGTTGCTGCGCAAGGAATTTTGACTAGCCGTGGTGGCAAGACTTCACATGCTGCAGTTGTTGCGCGCGGAATGGGAAAGACTGCAGTTTGCGGAACTGAAAGTATTACTGTTGATGAAGCCGGTGGCTTCTTTACGGTTGGCGGCAAGAGCGTTTATGCCGGTGAAGTTATTTCAATCGATGGTTCAAGTGGCGCAGTTTATTTAGGTGAACTTCCAGTTGTTGCATCTCCAGTTACAACTTATCTAGAAGGCCTGCTCGATTCAAAGAGTGATGAAGCTTCTCCAGTTGTTAAGGCTGTCGATAGATTGTTGACTCATGCTGATTCGATTCGTAGATTAAATGTTCGCGCAAATGCTGATACGCCAGAAGATGCAATTAAAGCGCGCATCTTGGGTGGCGAAGGTGTTGGCCTATGTCGCACCGAGCACATGTTCTTAGGGCCACGTCGCTCTTATGTAGAACGTCTGGTCTTGGCTGAAAACGAGGATGTTCAACGCGGCGTTATTGGTGAGATGGAAATTTTGCAACGTGCAGATTTCGTCGGAATTATGATGGCGATGTCAGGTTTACCTGTAACAGTTCGCCTGCTTGATCCACCGCTGCACGAATTCTTGCCACCACTTGCCGAACTTATGGCACATATGGCACGAGCCGAAGCTTTAAATGAGGAAATTCCGGCCCGCGATATTGCAGTCTTTGCTGCAGTAAAGCGGATGCACGAATCAAATCCAATGCTCGGCCTTCGCGGAGTTCGACTCGGTATTTTGATTCCTGAACTTTACAAGATGCAGGTTCGTGCACTTGTGCATGCACTTCTGGAAGTTAAAAAACTTGGCCATGATCCAAAACCAGAAGTTATGATTCCACTTGTCGCAACCCAGCGCGAACTTCTCTACTTGCGCGAAACTTTGGAAGAAGAAATTAGGCGAACCTTCAAGGGCACTGGCCAGAATGAAAATATTCCAATTGGCACAATGATCGAAACTCCGCGCGCCGCAATTACTGCAGAACGTCTTGGGGTCTATGCCGACTTCTTCTCCTTTGGAACAAATGATTTAACTCAACTCACTTGGGCCTTTAGCCGCGACGATGTTGAATCTTCATTCTTGCCAAGATATTTGGATCTAGAACTTGTTCCATTCAACCCCTTTGAATCCCTTGATCAAGCCGGTGTAGGAATCTTGGTTAAGACTGCGACCGATCAAGCGCGATCAATCCGCAAGGATTTCAAACTTGGAGTTTGCGGTGAACATGGTGGCGACCCAACAAGTATCCACTTCTTCGACCGAATCGGTCTGGATTATGTTTCTTGCTCACCATTTAGAGTTCCAGTTGCTAGATTGGAATCTGGAAGAGCAGTCGCGATGAAGGCGAATGCTAAATCAGTCAAGGAGAGTTCAACTCAGTGACTCAGGTTCCAGATCGCAACTTAGCGTTAGAGCTAATTCGCGTTACTGAAACCGCTGCGCTTGCTGCAGCACCTTGGATCGGCCGCGGTGATAAAGATGGCGCTGATGGCGCAGCAGTAAAGGCAATGCGCTCTCTGATAAACACTGTTGATATGGCCGGTGTAGTTGTAATTGGTGAGGGCGAAAAAGATAATGCTCCAATGTTGCACGATGGCGAAGAAGTTGGAAATGGCCTTGGGCCAAAGTGTGATGTTGCGGTAGATCCAATTGATGGAACTTCGCTAACTGCAAATGGTTCGAATGGTGCAATTAGCGTTATCTCAATTGCGCCGCGGGGAACCATGTTTGATCCATCAGGTGTTTTCTACATGAACAAGATTGTTACTGGCCCAGAAGCAGCAGATAAAATTGATATCACGGCGCCAGTAAAAGCTAATTTGCAGGCAGTTGCCAAGGCTAAGAATCGCAGCGTCAGTGATTTAACCGTTGTAGTTTTGAATCGGCCTCGACACGATCAATTAGTAAAAGACATTCGCGATGCGGGTGCCCGAGTTAAATTCATTCAAGATGGCGATGTTGCTGCTGCAATTGAAGCGGCTCGGCCGAATACCTCGGTTGATTTATTGATGGGAATTGGCGGCACACCAGAAGGTGTAATCACAGCCGCGGCAATGATCTGTTTAGGGGGAGTAATCCAAGGCTTATTGCGCCCGAAAGATGATGCCGAAAAGCAGAGCGCAATTGCTGCTGGATATAAGTTAGATCAGGTTTATATGACTAAAGATCTGGTTAATTCGGAAGATGTATTCATGGCCGCAACTGGAATTACCGATGGCGAATTGCTTAAGGGCGTGAAATATTCACAATTTGGTGCGGTCAGCCAATCACTTGTGATGCGTGGAAAATCTCGCACTATTCGTTTTGTGGAAACCGAGCACCATCTCAAATAACGTCAGCGCTTGCCGATATGGTTCGCTAGTGATTTCAAATGCTTGAAAAGATGCGCAAAGCCTTAGATGCTGCCGTTGACGCAATTGGTGGCCAACCTCGCGAAGGCCAAATTGCAATGGCCGAAGCAGTTGCAAATGCGTTATCTGATCGACATCACTTATTGGTTCAAGCCGGCACCGGCACCGGAAAATCACTTGCCTATTTAGTCCCAGCGCTAGTTCATGGGAAGAAAGTATTGGTAGCAACAGCAACACTTGCTCTGCAACGTCAATTGGTCGAACGAGATTTACCAAGAATAAAGGGCGCGCTAGAGAAAGAACTTGGACGTGAATTAACTTTTGCAGTTTATAAGGGCGTCGGAAACTATTTATGTCTGCAGAAAATGAATAGCGCAGAAGCAGATCCAGATGGTGAAGTCTTGCTTGAAATCGGAACTCTCGAGAAAGATGCAAAGCGTCTGCGGGCCTGGGCCGAAACACCAGGAGTATCTGGTGACCGCGATGATGCACCCGATGTTGATCGCAGGGTTTGGTATGCAAATTCAGTTTCAGGGCGCGAATGTCTTGGTAAAGATGATTGCGCTTATGGATCCCAATGTTTCGCGGTAAATGCAAAAGCCAAAGCTCAGACCGCTGATGTGGTCGTAACAAATCACACGCTACTTGCAATTGAAATTGTGGATTCACATCCAATTTTGCCCGAACGCGATGCAGTTATTCTCGATGAAGCTCACGAATTTATGGATCGCACTACGCAAGCAGTCACTGAAGAACTTACAGTCGCAAGGGTCGAACGCGCAGCCAAAATGGCGAAGAAACATTTACCGGGCAAAGCATCCGATGCATTTGCCAAGGCAGCCGACAATTTTGCTGATGCGTTAAATGATTTTGCTACCGATGTTCGAAATGATCCGACAAAAGCTGGTCGGTTGCCAGAACTACCTGCGCAATTAGAAGCACCTATTCGTAAAGTTAAAGAGGCATCCGCTGCAGTGGTTGCACTTATAAATGCTGATTCTGATGTGATTGATCCAGATTCGATGGCCGAGCGAGCCCGAGTAAAGGGCGCAACAAATGAGGTGCAACAAACTGCAACCAAGATGTTGAAGCCAAGTCGCCATCAAGTTATGTGGTTTGAGCCAACTTTTTCCACGCTCTATCTAGCACCGCTCTCGGTATCACAAGTGTTACGTGCCAACTTATTAACTGATACTCCGGTCATCGCAACAAGTGCAACGTTGTCGGTTGGTAAATCATTCGATGCAATTGCTAAGTCAATTGGCTTTGTTGTTGGTGGATCTGATGACGAGGATTCGGAAGATGAATTTGAAGCTGGCGAGATTGATCCGGCAAATGTTCAGATGTTGGATGTTGGTTCGCCCTTTGACTTTGCAAAACAAGGTGCGCTCTATCTGCCAAAACATATTCCAGAACCCGGTCGAGATGGCCCAAGTAAAGAGGCACTCACCGAACTTGCAGAGCTAATTGATGCAGCTGGTGGCCGCACTCTTGCACTCTTCTCATCTTGGCGCGGTGTCGAGATGGCCGATGAATACTTGCGCAAAGTATTGGCTGAACTCGAGATTCCGATAATCACCCAGAAACGTGGTGACAGCGTCGGAACTTTAGTTGAAAGATTTGCAAAGGATCCAAAATCAATCCTGCTCGGCACAATTTCGTTGTGGCAAGGAATCGATGTTCCAGGTCCTTCCTGCACACTTGTAGCAATTGATCGAATTCCATTCCCAAGACCTGACGAACCAGTCATGAGTGCGCGTGCTGCCGAAGCAGATGCCGCTGGCGGAAGTGGTTTCATGCAAGTCTCATTGCCACGCGCTGCGCTCTTGTTGGCGCAAGGAACTGGGCGATTGATTCGATCAGTTGATGATCGCGGAGTCGTTGCAATTTTAGATTCGCGTATTGTTACAAAACGATATGGCTCGGTATTGTTAAATTCGATGCCACCATTTTGGCGCACAAGTGATGGCGCAGTAATCCGCGATTCTTTGAAGCGATTAAATAAAGATTATCTCGAGGCGGGCCAGTAAAATTGGCCAAGTTTTTGCAAAGCTGGGATGTAAGTTTTTACTAACCACATCTTCGAAAGCAACCCATTCGACTTGAAGTGATTCATCGTTCTGCTCGTGAGCAACTAAATCTTTATGGGCTTTTGAGATGACAGTGTCATACGACCAGCTATCGTGTTTGTCGCTATAGATTTCAATCGGATCCACTAACTTTGTAGAAATTCCAATCTCTTCATGGGCTTCACGGAGCGCGGCTTCAGTGGGGGTTTCATGCGAATCACGTGCGCCACCAGGAATACCCCAAGTGTCACCGTTATGAACCCAGGGTGCGCGATGCTGTAACAAGATTGTGCGGTCACGAACCAGCATTAAACCGGCTGCGCCATTTAAGCCCCAATGACGATTGCCACAGACACATTCGACCCAACCATCACCATCTCTATGTGCCACGGCTCTAGATTTACACACCTGCGCACTTTCCACAATTTAGAAATACCTATCCCTTGCTTAATTCTCAGGAGTTCTATCTTGCGCAGGTGCCTTTACTTAAAATACTCATAGCCCTACTGCTTTTAATATCTGTAACTCCGGCCAGCGCTGCACCAAAGTGCAAGACCAAAGTCTGCGTAAAGGTGTATACCGATCCTAAAACTGGCAAATTAATCATTACCGCCAAACAAAATGGCAGCAGCACCTCACCTAAACCAGTTTCAAAGCCAGTCCCAAAACCAGTTCCGACTAGAACTTGGACGCCCAGACCTTACACACCTCGGCCTGTGGCAACTGCAATCGTTCCAAAGAAATACACTCCAAAGCCTGTTGTCAAACTCTCGCTATCAGATCAATTGGCTCAGCTAATACCGATGAAAGAGATTCATCATCAACCTGCAACAAGCGCCTTAGTTCAAGTCCCGGTTAATTTCTGGACAACAACACCACCCAATTTCAAAACTTCAGTCGTAATGCTTGGTGTCCCGATAACCGTTTACTTATCACCAACTTATCTCTGGAATTTCGGTGATGGAACAGAACTTTCTTCTACAACTAGGGGAGCGCCATTCCCAAATCAGAGTATTACGCACACCTATACCCGATCCGGAAAATATGCAGCTTCGCTACAAATAACTTGGGGCGGCACTTGGAAAGCATCTGGCACAACCAGTGAAGTTAGCGG
>DDMR01000026.1:2115-7095 GCA_002340925.1 Actinobacteria bacterium UBA2541 | reverse complement strand
GGATTCACCATTCCGCAACCGCCCCATTCAATCCAACGGCCATTGAAAAAGAAGTCAACTTCCGCGCTTGGTTCGGTGAATGGGAAAAATGATGGCCGCAATCTAGTAACCACGTCAGGGCCAAAGATGCTTTGAGCAAAATAATCGAGCGTCCCCTTTAAATCTGCCATTGTGATTCCACGATCAATCACGAGACCCTCTACCTGACTAAAGACTGGAGTGTGCGTCGCATCCAATTCATCTGCGCGATATGTGCGTCCGGGACAAATAACATAAATTGGCGGCTTGTTCTCGAGCATTGTTCGAATTTGAACCGGTGAGGTATGAGTTCGCAGAACCAACCTTGAATCTAGCGGCTCGATAAAAAATGTGTCCTGCATTGTTCGCGCTGGATGGTCTGCCGGAATGTTTAACGCATCAAAATTCAGCCACTCAGCTTCGAGTTCCGGACCTTCGGCTACGCGATAGCCCAAGCCCAAGAAAAGATCTGAAATCTCATTTGTAAGAATCGTTAGTGGGTGCAGTCCGCCCTTTGGAATGTTCGTGGCTGGTAGAGTCACATCTACCCGCTCTTCAATCAGAACGCGAGCATCACGATCAGATTCCAGAACTTTGATCCGCGCTTCAAAAGCCGCTGAAACTTTAGCTTTTGCTTCACCAACAATTTTACCAAATGTTGCTTTCTCTTCTGCAGCAACTTTTCCTAGAGCCTGGCTCGCTTTTGATAGCCCAGATTTGTCACCAAGATGCTCAATTTTTACAACTTTTAATTCTGCAAGGTCTTTTGCTCCAGCAATCGCGCTAAGTGCACTAGCTGCACTCTCTTCAACCTCTGCGATGCTTATCGACATATGCGAAATCCTACCGAATTCCAACCTCAAACATCGCGATTGCGGCTGCGCTTGCCACATTTAAACTCTCTGACTTACCCTTCATCGGAATTGAGACTCGAGCCGATACGCCAGCAATATCCGGCAGCCCACGAGCCTCATTGCCAAAAATAAGAATAGTTTTCACACTCTTTTCGAGCTCAAGAATTGATCCTGTGCTATCTCCCGCGAATGCAACAGTAAAGAAGCCTTCGCTGCTTGCAAATTCGATTAGTTCTTCTACATCAATGTTTTCAACAACGGGAATATGCCATAACGCACCTACGGTTGCTCTCACTGTCTTTGGCGAATAAACATCGACGCTATTCTTTGAGAAAATAACAGCATCGAAACCAAGTGCCTCCGCCGTTCTAATTACGGTTCCTGAATTACCGGGATCTTGAAGCTCCCAGAAATAGGCAATCTTCTTAGCCTGACGCTGTTTAACTTTATAGAGCGTGATTTCAGTGAATTTGCAGAGCGCCAGGATTCCTTGTGGCGATTCGGTTTCAGCCATCTCATCCATCACGGCATCTGAAACATGAACAATCGGAGCCCCATCAAGAACTGCACCATCTATTTCACTCTGTAATTTTGTATAACCTTTTTCGGTTACATAGAGATGGAGAAGTGCCGGTGCATCATCAAAACTTGGAGATAAGACTTCGCGAACACTTTGAATCCCATCAGCAATAAATTCGCGTTCGGATGCTCGAATTTTTTTGCCACGAGAACCCAAAAGAGCCTTCACTCTCGCGACATGCGGAGACTGAAGGCTCGTAATTTGGTTATTAGGCATTTACGACGTGCTTGCGAGCTACTTCAACTAAAGCAGCAAATGCAGCTGGATCGTTAGTTGCAAGCTCAGAAAGAATGCGGCGATCAACTTCAACGCCAGCACTCTTCAATCCTTGGATGAAACGGTTATAAGTCATTCCATTCGCACGCGTTCCTGCATTGATGCGTTGAATCCAAAGACGACGGAAGTCACCTTTCTTATCTTTGCGATCATTAAATGCGTAAACAAGTGAGTGAGTAACTTGCTCTTTAGCTTTTGAGAACAGACGGGAACGTTGACCACGATATCCGGCTGCGCGCTCGAGAGTTGTGCGACGCTTCTTTGCGGCGTGAACGCCACGTTTTACTCTTGCCATGGTTTATTCCTTCCTGTTACTTCAAGCCGAGCATGCGCTTGGCGGTGAATGAGTTTGGTGCCTTAGCTACTGAATCGCCGCTAAGACGACGTGTTACTCGAGATGATTTGTGCTCGAGAAGGTGGCGCTTGCCTGCACGCTCGTGCATGACCTTGCCAGTTCCGGTTAAACGGAACGTCTTCTTCGCACCGCTATGGGTTTTCATCTTTGGCATTCGCTAACCTCCCAGTTAGTTGTTTACTAAAACTTTTAAGCTTCTGTTACTTCTTCTACAACTTCTTTTTTGCGACTAGCTGCCTTCGCGGCTTTTTGCTGCGAGACTGACTGGCCCTTCTTGACATTTGTTCCTAAAACCATCGTCATATTTCGTCCCTCTTGCTTTGGAGCGAATTCAACGAAAGCTACTTCTGATAATTCTTCTGCGAGTTTCATAAGTAAGCGATAACCGATTTCTGGTCTAGCTTGCTCACGTCCACGGAATTGAATTGTCACCTTCACCTTGTCGCCACCCTTTAGAAAACGTTCGATATGTGTTTTCTTGGTTTCATAATCGTGTGGCTCAATCTTTGGTCGTAAACGCATTTCCTTAACAACAATATGTGTTTGGTTCTGTCTTGCCTCACGAGCTTTTTGTGCGATTTCGTATTTATACTTACCGAAATCCATCACTTTGCAAACTGGAGGTTGGGCTTCTGGTGCAATCTCGACAAGATCTAAACCGACTTCATCTGCCATTTTTAATGCAGTATCGATATCGACAACGCCAACTTGTTCACCGGAAAAACCAATCAGACGAACTTGCGGAACGCGAATCCGATCGTTGATTCTTGGTTCAGTGCTGATAACTTCTCCCCCCTGGTTAATCGCTTCAGTTTTTGAAGTTCTCTAGAAGCAGGTGGAGACAGTCGCAAATTCAGGCTTAAAAACCTGTAATGACCAATTCGCCGAAGCAATAAAGGTGGGAGCGACTAGCTCCACTTGATTGCGCAAGGCTACCTCAGGAACTCGGTAACCAGAAATCAGCTGCCGATCGCGTGAACTCCTCCGTCTACATGGATGATTTCGCCGGTAGTTTTTGGGAAAAATGGTGAGAGTAGGGCTACTGCCCCTTGGGCTGCCGGGACTGGATCCGCGACATCCCAGAACAATGGCGCCCGTTCGTTCCAAACATCTTCAAATTCTTGAAAACCGGGAATTGATTTCGCAGCCATAGTCTTAATAGGTCCAGCTGCAATTAAGTTGCAGCGAATATTTTCAGATCCAAGATCACGTGCCAAATATCGGTTTGCAGATTCCAGGCCCGCCTTAGCTACGCCCATCCAGTCATACTTTGGCCAAGCAACTGTTGCGTCGAAGGTCAGACCAACAATCGAAGCACCAGCTTCACTATTGAAAAGTGGCTTGCAAGCCATAGCAAGTGATTTATATGAAAATGTAGAAACGTGAACCGCGGTTGCGACATCTTCCCAAGTTGTATTTAGGAAATTACCACCCAACGCTGCTTCTGGTGCGAAACCTATTGAATGAACTACGCCATCTAGATGTGGGAGGTTCTCTTTTACTAACGATGCCAATCTATCTAAATGTTCAACGTTAGTCACATCTAATTCCAAAACTGGAGCCGGCTTTGGCAGCCTGGTTGCGATTCGATTTGTGATACTTAGGGCTCTGCCAAAAGATGTAAGCACAACATTCGCACCCTCTTCTTGAGCTATCCGTGCAATGTGAAAAGCGATTGAGGATTCAGTTAGGACTCCGGTAACTAACACATTCTTGCCAGCCAGAATTCCCATTAGTGCCCCATTCCCAATCCGCCATCAACTGGAATAACCGCTCCAGTTATATAACCCGCTTCTGGTGATGCCAAGAAAGCTACCACTCCAGCAATTTCATCTGCCGAACTAAATCTTCCAAGCGGAACCGCTGCGCTAATTTCGGATTTTCGCTTCTCATCGAGAACGGCAGTCATCTCAGTTTTTACGAATCCTGGGGCCACGACATTTGCCGTAATTCCACGGCTACCAAGTTCGCGCGCAAAACTTCGTGCCATTCCAATCAGTCCACTCTTTGTTGCGGCGTAGTTCACTTGGCCTGCCGAACCGAGCATTCCAACAACTGAGCCAATAAAAATCATTCGACCTGACTTCTGTTTCATCATCCCTCTAGTGCAGGCGCGGGCAACTCTGAAGGCGCCATTCAAATTAGTGTTGATCACTGAATCGAAATCTTCATCACTCATTCGCATGACCAAGCCATCTCTGGTTATTCCAGCATTAGCAACCAAAACATCTATTTTTCCAAATTTCGCTTCGACGCTTGAAACTGCAGAGTTAACACTTTCGCTATCTGCGACATCCATAATTACGGAATCAAAGCCATCCGGCGCAGAACCTGAGCGAAGAGTAATAACAACCTGATAGCCATCTGACTTAAATTTTTTAGCTATCGCAAGACCGATTCCTCGGTTTCCGCCCGTAATCAAGGCAACTTTCGAACCAGATGTCATGAGTGAAACTTACCTGTTACTACTGCGTAGCCAAATATCCACGCGGACGCCAATGCGAAAATTTGCACTCATCGGCATACAGTTATCCCATGGCGACAAATCCAGAGGGTCCTGCGAAATCAGTATCGGCTTCAATTTCGAATGTTGGCCAGCCACTTTCGATAGATCAATCCTCTAGGGCACGAAAATACTTCATTTCAATGATGATAAGAACAGCTTGTTTTCTTCTTGCTGTTGTTTTGCCTAGTCCATATCGTTGGTTTGCGTTATTTGGCGCCGTAATACTTCCATATATAGCAGTCGTCGTTGCGAATGCCGGTCGAGAAAGCATTCGGGGTCAGGCGACTGTGCTTAACAAGGGGCCAAAGGAAATCGGAAGCAACTAACTGGTGAAGCGCTTTTTTAATCCAGTCTCACTTCTGCAGAGTTTCATCGCATTGGTTCTAGTAGC
>DDMR01000026.1:0-1985 GCA_002340925.1 Actinobacteria bacterium UBA2541 | reverse complement strand
CCTTGTTCACTGCTTCCAATGGTGAAAATTTTTGGGTGGATCGGGGCTGGGTTGCAGCTGGTCCGAATGCGGCTACCCCTCCAGTGGTAGAGCCCATTGGCGGTGAGAACTTAGAGATAATTGCTCGAATTAGATCCGAGAATTTAAGCCGGCAGTTGCAAGGATCGTTCTTCGTTACACGAGCTTCTAACGAGAAACCCGAATCCATAACTAAACTTCAAGGTGTTGAAGCAAATGCTTACTATTTAGATCTGCTGGGAAGTCCTGATGGAAAGTTGGAACCGCTAACCGAAATCGAATTGCCAGAACTATCGAATGGTCCGCATTATGCCTATGGGGTTCAGTGGTTGGCCTTCGCACTTCTTGCGATTATTGGAAGATTCTTACTGTTCCGTGAAACCAAGAGATTGTCTCTGGTAAAGGTCGAAATATAAACCGCCTTTTGCCACTAGTTCATCATGCTTTCCGGATTCAACTATTCGACCATTCTCTAAAACTAAAATTTGATCTGCATGAACAATTGTTGATAGTCGGTGTGCAATGACGATGCTTGTTCTCCCCGCCAAGGCGCTAGCAAGAGCGTTCTGAACCAAGGCCTCATTCTCGGAATCTAGATGTGCGGTAGCTTCATCGAGGATAACTATCTGTGGCTTTTTCAACAACAATCTTGCAATCGCTAACCGTTGTTTTTCTCCGCCAGATAATCTGTGACCTCGCTCTCCAACCACAGTGTCTAATCCATTTGGAAGGGTCCGAATAAATTCACCAATTTGTGCAGCATCACATGCCAACCACAATTCATTTTCTGTAGCGTCTACCTTTGCATAGCGAAGATTTTCCGCAATGCTCTCGTGAAGCATATGAGAATCTTGAGTGACGATTCCAATCAGAGATCGAAGTTCCAGAATCGTTGTGTCTCGAATATCAACTCCGTTAATCGATATCAATCCTTCTGTTACATCATAAAGTCTTGGTAATAAACCGGAGATCGTGCTCTTACCAGCCCCTGATGGGCCAACAATTGCAGTCAGTGTTCCAGGCTTGCAGATAAAGGAGACTTCTTCTAGAACTGCTTCCGTATCTATAGTTTCAGCTACTGCTGCGCCTTCTAGTGAGGCAATCGATATCTCATTTGCCTTCGGATAAGTAAAACTCACCTTAGAAAATTCAACCGTTGGCATAGCTTGAGGAATCGATTTTGGATTAGCAGGATCTGTAACCATCGGTTTCAGATCCAAAACTTCAAATACTCGCTCAAAGGAAACCAGCGCTGACATCACATCGACTCGAATGTTTGAGAGCGAGGTAAGCGGTCCATACAGACGAGCAAGAAGAGCTGTTATCGCAAGCAGAGTTCCAATAGTAATTTCTTTGTTGATTGCTAGGTGTCCACCAATTCCGTAGGCGAAGGATGTTGCAATTGCTGCAACTGAAGTCATTGCTATAAAGAAAATGCGGTTGAGCATCGCAATTTTTATACCCATATCTGCTACTCGCCGAGCCCTGCCTCGGAAATTGCTAGCCTCGGCAACCCGATCTCCGTACAACGAAACGAGTAGTGCGCCAGAGACATTGAATCTTTCAGTCATGGTCGAAGACATTTCGGCGTTCAAATCAAAGGATTGCCTGGTGTAATTTGCAAGCTTTCTACCTATCCATTTTGTTGGGATAATGAAAACTGGGAGCAGAACCAGAGAGACCAGGGTTATCTGCCAAGAGAGCGTAAGCATCGCGATTACAACCAGAAGAAGAGTCAACGAATTGCTGACTATGCCAGAAAGTGTCGAAGTAAACGCCTGCTGAGCTCCAATAACATCACTGTTGATTCTAGAAATTAGTGAGCCAGTCTGAGTTCTGGTAAAGAATGCAATGGATTGCTTCTGAACATGCTCGAAGACTTGACTGCGAAGATCGTAAATTAAACCTTCACCGATGCGGCTTGAGAACCATCGACCTAACATACTGAATGCGGCATCACCAATCGC
>DDMR01000042.1:12730-14756 GCA_002340925.1 Actinobacteria bacterium UBA2541 | reverse complement strand
TCTTCTTTACGGCCGCTTCCTGGACCATATTCATTACCTAGAAATTTTATTGATCCAACATCTGGTTCTTCCAATAAATTCATGCAACGCAGGACGGTTGATTTACCAGAACCAGAAGGACCAAAAATTACTGCATGGCTTCCCTTAGTTATTTGTAAATCAATTCCATGTAAAACTTCGATAATTCCAAAAGTCTTTCGAACACCAGAAAGCTCCATTAGGACTTCATTATTCGAGCTAGTTGGCACGCGTGGTTAATCCTTTCGACGACAATATGAAATCTAGGTGAAATCTGAGGGAAATCTTTACATGAAAGCTCCATTCTTAACAGGGGAATTGGTTACAAAATAATAACTTTTTCAGCCTTACCGTTCGGTAGTTCTCATTGCGAACAATGCTCGCTGGGCGCCGCATGAGTCAGGCGCTAGATATTTCTATCAATCTAGAGGAACCTAGCGCCATGAATACAGCAAATTCTCAACTTGACCGACAGGCCATTGAAGAACTTGTTCATAGATACTGCTATAACTTCGATCGAAATCTCCCGGAAGAGTTGTCGAAACTTTTCGCGCTGGATGCTGTTGTCGATTACGGACCCGAGGTCGCCAATCTGGTGGGACGAAATAAGATTCTTGAAATGGTCTCAAAGGGTTTATCAGAAACCTTCTTAGCCACCAGCCATCACATCTCAAACTTAATGATTACTTTTCAAAGTGATAACTCTGCTAAATCAACTTCATATTTATATGCATGGCACAAATATCACAATAGGGAAGAGATCGGCCACCTCTGGGGTGGATATGAACACGAGTTTGCAAAGATTGATGGAGTTTGGCTTATTAAAAGCTTGAAACTATTTGGCGTTGGTATGCAAGATTTTCATCGGAGCAATATGCATTCGAACGGTAGAAAGCCTTAACCAAATCTAACGATTGCCTAACGGATGTAAGAAGCACCATTCACGTCAATAGTCGAACCGGTTAAGTGACGACAAGAACCTGATGAGAGAAAGACAATAAGTTCACCAAGCTCTTCTGGTTTAACTAATTCACCCATTACAAGTTGAGATTTCATAGCTTCTTCGCCACCCCGGACAACTGCTGCTAAATCTGACATTCGAGTCTTCACAATTCCAGGGGAGATTATGTAGGCCAAGATGCCCTCTTTTGCGAAGTTCTTTGCAATAGTCTGCGTCAACGCTTTCACGGCTGCTTTAGACGCTGCATAAGCCGGCAGTGTTGGAAGCGCTGATCCACGCTGTCCGGACCAGCTGGACATCGAGATAATTACGCCGCCCTCTATATTGCGAAAATGATCGACTGCTTCCTTCATGATATTTGCAGCTTCAAAGACATTTATTGCAAAGGTATCAGCCCAGCCCTTATCCCAAACTTCTGCTGTTCCTTCGAATGGTGTTTCAATATTGATAGCTGCATTATTTACAAAAATATCTATTTTTGGCACGGCGGCAAGTGACTTCTGCCAGAGGATTCTACCCGATCCTTGAATTAAAAGATCTTCCTGAATAAATGTTTTTCGAGATTCTGGAATATTAGCTAAGTTTTCAATCGCACCTTCGCTAAAAGAGCTGTAGTGAGCAATTACATGTGCACCGGCTGAAGCCAATGAAAGTGCCGCCGCGGCTCCGATACCTCTAGATGCTCCAGTTACTAGCGCAGTCTTTCCAGTTAAGTCATAACTCATTTTATGCTCCGCAATCTACTGAAATTAATTGACCGGTAATCCCCGAAGAAAGTTCAAGAGCCAGGAATTCTATTGTGTTTATAACTTCTTCCTCAGTTGCAATTCTGCCAAGTGCAGTTTGGTCTGCAATTTTTCCCAAATACTCGTCGAGCGTACCGTTGTTCTCCGCCAATCGCTTCTCGATTCTTGAAATCAGCGCCTTGGTTGCAATTGGGCCGGGCGCGACACCATTAACTCTAATTCCATCTCGCCCAAGATCTAGGGCAGCAGACTTAATGATTCCAAGCGCAGCATGCTTACTTGCAACATAAGAAGCGATATT
>DDMR01000042.1:4591-12550 GCA_002340925.1 Actinobacteria bacterium UBA2541 | reverse complement strand
TTCTCAATAACTTTGCGCCATGCGAAATGGTCAGGAAGAGCGCATTTACATTGATATCAATTACCTTTTTCCAGTCACTAAAATTTGTTTCAGAGATGCGACTCCAGGCCGGAACGATTCCGGCATTTGCACATAGAACGTCGATTTGTGGGTGCAGCTTTGCAATCTCTTCGAACACCTGCGAAACCGCGCTCTCATCGGTCAAATCGCAGTCGAAATGTTGGACAGTTCCAATTTCAAATTCAGATTTCTTTAAATCAATTGAAATTACCCGAGAACCACTTATAACGAATCTGTTAACAATTGCAGATCCAATGCCAGATGAACCACCGGTTACAACAGCTATTTTATTAGCCATATTTGTAGCCACATTGCTGTGCGTCATCCGAACTCCTAATTCGTTTTACTTAAATTGAAGCGTACTTATTATTTAACTTTCGCGCTACTACCTTTATGATAGCGACAAGTTAAATAGATGGAGTTAAATGGTGTCAAAATTTCTAGAGCTACCCCAAGCGATAGAGAGTTATGTGAAAAATGGCGACCTCATAGCCATGGAGGGCTTCACTCACCTGATTCCATTTGCAGCAGGCCATGAAATCATCCGCCAGAAGATTAAGGACTTAACCGCGGTTCGCTTAACGCCAGATTTAATTTATGATCAAATGATTGGCGCTGGCTGTATTAAGAAACTTATTTTCTCTTGGGGCGGAAATCCGGGTGTTGGCTCGCTACATCGCTTCCGAGATGCCTATCAAAATGGCTGGCCAAATAAGATTGAAATTGAAGAGCACACACATGCTGGTCTGACAAATAGATATGTTGCAGGTGCTTCAGGAATCGGTTTCGCAGTTCTCAAGGGTTATTCCGGTTCAGATTTAGTGGACCATACCAAGAACGTTTCAGAAGTTAAATCGCCGTTCTCAGATGAAGTTCTGACAGCTGTAGCAGCCATAAATCCTGATGTAACAATTCTTCACGCTCAGCAAGCAGATAAAGCTGGCAATGTAATGATGTGGGGGATTACAGGTGTTGCAAAGGAAGCGGTATTTGCTGCCTCTAAAGTAATTGTTACTGTCGAAGAGATAGTCGAAAAATTCTCACCTAAGTTCAGCTCGATAATTATCCCAAGCAACTTGATTGATGCGATCTCAGTTGTTTCAAATGGTGCTTGGCCATCTTATGCATCAGATTTTTATGAGCGCGATAATAATCAATACATTGCCTGGGATGAGATTTCGAAAGAGCGTGAGAACTTTAGTAAATGGTTGGATGACGAGATATATAGCAAGAGCACGGCAGGTAAGAAGTAATGAGCGAAAACTTGAATTCCACCTGGACTGCAGATGAAATGATGACAATCGCAGCAGCGCGAACTCTTAAAGATGGAAATACCTGCTTTGTCGGTATCGGTATTCCCAGCACTGCAGCAATTCTCGCTAAGTCGATGCAAGCCCCAAATCTCTTTCTGATTTACGAATCTGGCACAGTCAATACAAACCCACAAAAATTGCCACTTTCAATTGGCGATGGCGAATTAGCGAACCATGCACTTACTGTTGTTGGTATGCCAGAAATCTTTAATTACTGGCTGCAATCTGGCCGGATTGATGTTGGATTCTTAGGTGCAGCTCAGATTGATAAATTTGCAAATATAAATACGACTTTCATTGGGCAAACTTATGATTCACCAAAAGTTCGCTTGCCTGGAGCCGGAGGAGCAACTGAGATCGCAGCTTCCTGTAAAGAGGTCGCAATAATTATTCGACAGACAACCAGAACATTTGTGAAGCAGGTTGATTTCATTACTTCTATGGGCTTTGGCGAAGGTCCTGGCTCAAGAGCGAAAAATAGATTACGTGGCGGTGGTCCAAGTCGAGTAATTACCGACCTAGGAATTTTAGAACCAGATCCAGAAACTTTAGAGCTGACAATGACTTATCTACATCCTGGTGTTGATATAAATCAGGCTATTAAAAATACTGGTTGGGAATTAAAAGTTTCGCCAAATCTAAAGACTACTAAGGCGCCAGAACAATCTGAACTTGAGAAAGTCCGCGCCCTGGTAAGCACATCCGATAAATAATTTAGGGCTTGATTACTTTTTCAAATAACTTAGTTAATTTCATAAGTGCAAGATCGCGCTTCTGGGTATTTTTCTCCCATTTAGCATCGGGCAATTTGCTTTCGATATCAGCTGCAACGCGCTCCACTAGCGCTTCATCCCAAGGATCGTTCTGGCCACGTTCACTGCCCATCTCAAAATAACTCTTACCCATTCGCGCTACGTGCGCTTTGATCCCACCACGAACATTTAGCGCTGATGTAGCAAACGGCCCAACTATCGACCAGCGTTTCCCTAAACCTTCTGTAACGATCAAATCTAAATCTGTTGGCGATATGATGCCATCTCGCACTAAACAATAAGCCTCTCGCAAAATTGCGCCTTGTAGCCGATTGAAAACAAATCCCTGGGGTTCGTTGTTAACCCGAATTGGAATAATCCCAACCTTATTCAGTAGATCAGTGCAAGTTTTTATTGCTTGTTCGGATGTAAATTTTGCAGGAACAACTTCAGCGATTGAAATCAAATAAGGTGGATTACCTGGGTGAACAACTAGACATCTCTCATTGCTTGCAATATTCGAAGCAAATTCACTTGGGCGCAGCGCAGATGAAGAGCTAGCGATAATTGCATCAGGCTTGGCTAGTTTTGCTAATTTCGTAAATAAATCTCGTTTGGTCTCAAGGTTTTCTGGGCCACACTCTTGAACGAAATCCGCATCGGATACCGCTTCGGTTAGGTCCAGAGTTGTCTTAATTCTTGCCGCAATTTTCTTAGGGGAATTGGTGAGCAACTTATTCTCATCAAGTAATTCAAGGCGGTTTTTTACTTGGTTTTCAAAGTTGCGTAGGGCAGATTCTTCAATATCGTAAACCTTTACTTTGTAACCAGCGCGGGCAAAGACAATGGCCCAGCCGATGCCAATACTGCCTGACCCAATTATGGAAAACTTAGGATCAGACAATTAAATTCCTCTTGAAATCAATTAGTGACTCCGTATTTGCGCTTGTATGCGCGCCAGGTGGTCGCCCACTTAGCAGGATCACTCAAATTAGTTGAATTCTGCTTGTGAACAACCTGGTTGTGTGGTGAAGTCTTAACTAACTCTGGATTAGTTCTTGCTTCATTGCAGACTGTTTCAAGAACATCAATCCAGTAATCGATATCTTCTACCGACCACAATTCACCAGCTTCAGGTGTAAATGGTTCTGGAATAAACCACGGTTCGTGGCTTAACCAATAAGCATCTACTCCGTAATCGGTCATTCGGTTCTGAACATCGAGACAAGAGACTCCAGTATCTGCCGTCAGTTCACCCAAACTGTATCGAGTCATTTCTAGACGGCGACCCTTTACATCAGGCATACCTTTTGTTATTCCAGGAATTTCAAGGAGTCTTTTCTCCATGTAGTTGTTGGCAAGAACTGAAATGTTTGCAGCATCGCGCAGACCTTCTATACCCATTGATCTGGTCCATGAGTAAGCGCGAATAACTGTTGGAATGTTTCCTAAGAATTCGCGGATTCGGCCAACGCTATGTTCGCCACCTTCTTTAAGATAGAAGCTGCCATCAGCACTTGTTTCGACAGTTGGACCAGCTAGGAATGGAATCAATTTTTCGTTACATCCGTAAGCACCGACAGCAGGACCACCACCACCCTTTGGTCCACCAAATGTCTTATGCAACATATACATACAAGCATCGAAACCAATATCGGCTGCGCGAATACGAGTCATAACACCGTTGAAATTAGCGTGGTCATAGAAACATAATCCGCCAGCATCATGAACAATCTTTACCCACTCTTTGATATGTGGATTGTAAATTCCAATATCATCTGGATTATTCACCATCAAAGCAGCAGTGCGATTGGAAACCACGGCCTTTAGCGCTTCGACTGAAGGAAAACCGTCATCTTCAAGAGGTAGCGTTATTATTTTAAAGCCGGCAGCAGCTGCAGTAGCTGGATTACATGGATGTGCTTGCGCAGTTGTGATGATCTCATTTCGTTGCTCGAGTTCACCACGTGATGCGTGATATGCCCGAGTCATACAAGCTTGAGTGTAAGCAGCATCTGCGCCACCACCTGCTTGAAATACGAACTTATCTAGACCCGATAACTTGCGAAGCAAGTGGTCAAAGCGATTAACAACTTCCAAAATTCCTTGCATTGTTTCTGGATCTTGATGAGGGTGCATTTCAGCTACGAATGGTTGATAAACAATTCGCTCATTTACTCTTGGGTTGTATTTCATCGTGCAAGTTCCGAACAAACTGATTCCCATCATGCCCAGAGTCTGTTGGGATAGATGTAAATAATGGCGCTGAACTTCAAACTCAGATAGTTCAGGAAGATTTAGGGGATTAGCTCGCTTCATTCCTGCAGGCAGCAGATCTAGAGCGTTGCCAACGGTGTCAGCAATTTTTGACTCGGTCTTCGGCGCGATTGATCCGCGTCGACCGCTCTGCCCCATCTGCATAACAAGAGGCTCGTCCCAAACCGGGGCGTGATATTTACGAATCTTTGACTTAATCATTTTGTTACCTCCTTCAATGCAGAAACTAAGGAATCTAAATCTTCCAAGGTATGAATCTCAGTTACGCAATAAAGCGCAGATTGCCCTAAATGCGGGAAGTCTCCAGAGAGATCTTTTCCACCAAAAATCTTCTTTGATAGAAGTGATTTGTTTATTTCAGATACTTTCTTTTTAGTGCCATCAAAATTGACTACGAACTCTTTGAAGAAACCTGATGGCCAAGTCACAGAGATTCCTGGAATCTCAGCAATCTTCTTTGCTGCGTAGTGGCTGCGTTGCAGAATTGTCTTACCAATTTCTGCAAAACCATTTGGTCCAAGTAGTGACATGTAAGTTGCATTTGCAACTGTCCAGAGATAAACCGAGTTACCAGTCCAATCCTTACCGTGCTCTCGAGAACCGTATGAAGATTGTTCGAAGAGTGTGAGGCCAAATGCCATTTCTCCTGGCTCGGAAGTTCCGGTCAAACTTACTTGCAGAGTTGGATATTCGTGGGCATATTTCTCATCATCTCTTGTGGCAATGAATCCACCAACGCCACCACCAGCATTCATATGAACGCCCAATGGTTGAGTCGTGCCCACCACAATATCTGCGCCATATTCGCTAGGGGATGGCAGAACGCCAAGTGAGATTGGATCAACACCAATGATTACCTCTGCGCCAGCATCGTGGGCAATCTTCGCTATCTCTTTAGCTTCACTTTCGATGACGCCTAGATAATTTGGATTGTCGAAGTAGAGCGAAGAGACATCTTTTGAAATCTTTGCCTTTAAATCATCAAGGTTTATGCGTCCAGTCTTGGCATCAGTTTCGACCATTACAATTTCAAGATAACCATCTAATTCTGGGTAACCGCAGTAAGTTTTGAAAACTGCAAGACGTTCAGGGTCAATTGAAGATTGAACCAAAACTTTGCTGCGCCTATTTATTCTTGCTGCCATTCGAATTGCGTGACCGCCGGCTGTTCCAAAGCTGTAGAGCGGTAGCCCAACGAATTCCATTCCTACCAATTCACCAATCTGGCTCTGGAATTCAAACCAGACTTGATTTCGACCGTGATCAGAAGATGGAGTTCCCCAAACCGGAGTCAGGAATTCAGTTCTTGTGACCATTTCGTCACAAATTGCTGGAACGTAATGTTGCCAACAACCCGCACCAAGGAAATTTAAGTTCTCTTCGGCGGATGAGTTCTTTCTGAGAATTCTTGTTAGATGCTTGTAGAGCGCAGCTTCGGAGGGAATTTGTGGATCGAAATTCCAATCACCCTTAAAAATATGATCTTTTGGAATCTGCGCAAATAGCTCGTCGATATCGGTTACCTCTGCAACCTTCAACATTTCATTGAAGCTCGCCTCCGCCGAGTTCGCCATAAAAGGATGTGGTGTTGGCAAATCCTTATTCTTCTCCATCATTACTTTCCTCTCAGTTCTGCGAACATATCAACTGGCTTTAACGCTATTCGGAACAAATCCTGATGAGACAACTTTACATACTAGGGTTCGATTTTTCGCAACGTGAACTTGAATAAAATCTGGGAATAGCTTCTTGGAAAGAGCATCTTCAAAGTCCACGTAAAGCCGGGTCGGCACGGTTCCGGTCATTTTGCTGGCACTCGCCAATACAAATACATTATCGGCCCCAATACGTGACATGACCTGGTGGCTCAACTGTTGGTTACCTCTGCCTAGCAAGAATCCTTGCCCACCGATAACGCCTAGAAATATAAGGGGCTCTGTGGCTTTTGAATGCGAACTTATAAGCTCAAGAATCTGGCTCTCATCAAGATCTTTCCCGATGAGTTCACCACCAATAAGGGCATCTACTCCAGCAAGGGAATGTTCTGAATCAGTGACACCCAATTCATTAAGGATTAATTTTGCACTTCTGCCCGGGCCAAAAAAATAGAGCCGATCTTTTGCAAGTTCGGATGACAAATGTTTTGCCAGCTCTTTGAGGGCAACATCGCTGCTCGCATTGGAATTAACTTTGGGGCTTGTTATCTTGCTTGGCGCTGAAAAGGTTCTGGCACTGCCAAAGTAGTGAGATTGCGAGTAATCGAGTTCTGAATCCGTGAGATCTAAAATCTCGGTATTAGCAAACTCTAATACTTTGCCGCTTTCGATCGAAGCAATTGCATCTAGAACAATCTCAGCAGCTTCTTCTGGATAATTTGCAAAGACGCCACTTCGCATCTTTACGCCTGCTGGAATTCCCAAGATCGGAATAGCTTCGCCAACAACTGAGAAGATATCTCGTGCGGTTCCATCGCCACCAGCAAAGAGAATCAAATCAACACCTTTTGCTTGAAAGGCGCGGGCTGCCGCTTTGGTATCTTCTGAAGATGTATCAAGGCTTTGAGTTTCATAGACTGACTCAAAATTAATATTCAAGGATTGAAGTAAATCTGCTCCCATAACTTTAGATGGAGCGCAAAAAACTAGCTTTTCGATTTGGGGGAGTAGCGCCTTAATTGTTCTCCCAGCTCGCTCTTTTGAGACGTTTTTTGCACCAAGTTCTTTGGCGCGCTCGGCCAATGAATCATCAGTTCCATGGAGACCAACTTTGCCGCCCATGCCTGCGATTGGATTTATCAATAATCCAATCTTCAACACATCAGGCTTTTGCATTTATTACATGCGTCCGATTTCTTTGGCTATTTCATCAACCGCTTTGCGGACAGTTTTAACCATAGTTTCGAGTTCAGAGTCAGTAACAACAAATGGTGGTGAAAATGCCACGGTATCTGCAGCTGGAAGAGCGCGAGTAATAACGCCAAGTTCCATCGAGCGTTTAGCAACTCTTGGTGCAATTTTTAGTGATGGGTCAAAGGCTTCTGGCTTATCTCGATCTGCAACTAATTCAACTGCGCCAATTAAACCTTGACCGCGAATTTCACCAACAAGTGGATGATCTGCAAAATGAGTTTGTAGAAGCTGATGTAGAAGAGCACCTTGCTTAGCGGCCATACCTACGTAGTTATCGCGTTCCACAATTTCTAAGGTCTTAAGTGCACAAGCAGCAGCAATCGGATGTGCTGAATAGGTATAGCCGTGACCGAAGGCGCCGTACTTCTCGCTTCCATCACGTAAGACCTGCCAGATTTTTTCAGAGACTATTGAGCCCGAAAGAGGGATGTATGCCGAGGTTAAACCCTTAGCAATTGTGATCAAATCAGGCTCCATGCCAACAACACTGGTGCCAAACATTTTTCCTAGGCGTCCGAATGCAGTCACAACTTCATCTGCAATTAGAAGAACATCATATTTCTTAAGCACCTTCTGAATTGCTGGGAAGTATTCACTAGGTGGAACGATTACTCCACCCGCACCTTGCACAGGTTCAGCGATAAATGC
>DDMR01000042.1:4031-4478 GCA_002340925.1 Actinobacteria bacterium UBA2541 | reverse complement strand
CGCTTTCTCCCAAAGTCGATGAGGAGGGCGAACGTGTCTGATCATGTCAAGAGGTAAGTCAAAGCCTTCATGCAAATTAGTTAAGCCAGTTAGTCCCGCAGATAGAACGGTTACACCGTGATAACCGCGGTGGCGCGAAATAATCTTCTTTTTCTGTGGACGGCCAAGTGCGTTGTTGTAGAACCAGATAATTTTTGCATGGGTGTCATTTGCATCAGACCCGCTGTTGCCGAAGAAAACTTTTGACATTGGCACTGGACACATATTGATAATTCGCTCGGAAAGTTGCGCTGCAAGATCTGTGCTCATTCCAGAGAAGGTGTGATAGTAGGAGAGCTTTTTAACTTGGTCGTGAATTGCTTCCCCAAGTTCAGTATTGCCGTAACCAAGATTTACACACCACAAGCCAGCCATGGCATCGAGTAATTTGTTTCCTTCAGAATCAGT
>DDMR01000042.1:0-3837 GCA_002340925.1 Actinobacteria bacterium UBA2541 | reverse complement strand
ATTTTGCTAAATCCATTATTACGATTGCATAGCAAGAGCTTTTTCTATCTCTTTTACAGCCTTTTGGAGTTTTGGTAGGAACTCGTTCTGCAATTTATCGACGCTAACACGGGTTGCATGGGCACTTATATTTGCAGCAGCAAGGACTTTCCCATCTCTGCTGTGAATTGGCACGGAAACAGATTCCAAGCCTTCCTCGAGTTCATCCGAAACTATGGAATAACCATTTTTGCGAACTTGTTCAACAATTGTCCGGAGTTTTGCTTCATCGGTGACAGTCTTTGAAGTTAACTTCTCTAACTTGGCATTTGCGAAATAGGAATCAATTTCTGCTGGCTTCATGGATGCAAGCAGAACTCTTCCCATGGAAGTGCAATAAGCCGGCAACTGGGTTCCGACCGCTAAGTTGATCGTCATAATTCGGTTTGCAGTAACCCGGCAGACATAAATTACGTTCTCACCTTCCAACACCGAAGCTGAACAGGATTCTCGTAGGTCCGCAGATAATTCTTCAAGATGCATCTGCGCAATTGAGACCAAGCTGAAGGAGGACAAGTAGGCATATCCCAGAGTAAGAACTTGAGATTTTAGGTAAAAATGTCTTTCAGTGCTTCCGACATAACCAAGTGATTCTAGAGTTAGGAGAAACCTTCTAGCTGTTGCGCGGGTATATCCGGTTAATTCAGCGACTTCAGAGAGTGTAAGCCTTGGATTCTCGGCGCTAAATATTTTCATGATCGAAAGGCCGCGCCCTAAAGATTGAACGAAATCTTTGGACCTAGCTAATTCCTTCTCGTCCATGGTTCTCCCTAAATAGTTCAAACTTTACGGGTAGAACAATACTTATATCGGTAGGGGTTGAGTACTCAATTTCTTAGATGTTGAAAGGTAAATTCCGCGCCTACTCATTTTTTCTCTCTTGCGCATATGCAACAACGCCAATTTCGACTGGCTTAATCGGAATTTGCGGCGCAAAACCTGAGCGCTCACTTATGTCGTAACCAGAGTTTTCAGAAATTAATTTCTGGATTACTGGTGAGCAATAACGACCCTGACAGCGCCCCATGCCAACGCGGCTAATCCGCTTCGATGCACCAGCACTCAATGTATCTTCAGAAATTCCAGCCTTAACTTGGGCGTAATTGATACTTAGGCAGCGACACACGACAGTATCTTCTTCTGCTAATTCGTCGATCAAAACTGGGGCGCTAAATATTTTCCACAAAACTTTCTGGAAGCCAAGTTGATTTCGTAGTTGGATATAACTCACTAATTTGGAGACGCGATCCGATAAAGATTTTCGGGCACCATCTTGGGCCAGCAGTGCATGCGCGAGGAGAGTGCCACTTGATTGCGCAACCTGTGCGCCATTTATACCTGAACCATCTCCAGCGATCCAAACGTTAGGAACACTTGTAGATCCATTAAGTGTTTTCTTTGCGCCAAGATATTTCCAACGATCATCTACTTCGTGAGCGCACCCTAAGAGCCGGGCAATCTCATTTGAAGGGATGAAGCCGTAGCCAATTGTTATGGCATCGATATTGAAAGTTCTTGAATTCGACTTATCTAATCTCTTAAATTCAACAGTTTCAACAGCCTCTTTGCCATCGACCCTTGCGACCACATGGCCTGGCAATATTTTGATTTTAGCTTTGGCGATTGTGTATAGATAACCAACGCCAGTTAAAGCCAGCTTCGGGGACCTAAGGAAGAGGAGACCACCTAAAAGTAAATTCTGTATTTTAAATAGCTTCGCACTTTCAGCAAGTGCAGCTACATCGACGCCAGCTCGAATCAACTCTGCGGCTAACTGCATATTTAGTGGACCGTTTCCAGCAATCGCTACTCGGTTGCCAGGGGATACTTGATAACTGCGCAACAAACTCTGGCCCGCACCAGTAGTAAGAACTCCTGGAAGAGTCCAACCCGGAAAGACCAACCCGCGCTCAAAAGCACCAGTTGCAATAACAACATGCTTTGGCGTGATCACATAGCGATTTGAACTGTCATAACCCAAGATTTTTTCTGGCCCGAAAACACCCCAGATTTTCATATTAAAAATAGATTTCGCGCCACTCGCTTCAAACTTTCTAATTAGCGCTTTACCTTTGCGATATTGCGAATCCAACTTCGCTTCTGAAATTTCAAAGTCGCTAGCAGGTTGTTTAAAGTATTGGCCCCCAGATGCTTTTCGTTCATCGATCAAAAGCACTTGCTTTCCGGCGCTTCCCAATTTTGCAGCGACGCTCAAGCCAGCTGGTCCGCCACCAATTACTAGAACGTCAGGAGAGAGTGAGATTTCGGGTAGCTGATTTAATTCAGGTTCAGTTTCAAAGTTGGGTTTTGAAATGTGCTGCTCTTGATTTGTTATCTCCATATTTGGTTTTAGCGGAGTCATACAAGCAAGCAGGCCCTCTTCACCATCTACTTTTACTATGCACTCGTTGCAGACACCCATTCCGCAGAAGAGTCCACGCTTCTCAGACCCTTCAGTATTTCGAAGACCATATTCACCAGTATTTATTAGTGCCGATGCAATCGAATCACCGATTACGCCCTCTAGTTTTTTCTCATTAAATTCAAATGTGCAAGAGGGGCCGTAAGAATCGACGCCTTTAACCTTGACTCGCACTTAAAAACTCCTGACCAAGTAACTTGCAAATGTTTCTTCCATAATGCTCAATTGTCTCTATCATAGGTTAATGCAGTGGCAATTTATAGGATGCTTCCGGGGGAATTAAATTGAGCGAAGATTTAACAGGCAAAGTAATTTTAGTAACAGGCACATCCAAGGGGATTGGTAGTGAGATTGCCGCGACCTTAGGTCGGTGCGGAGCATCTGTAATTGCACACTATGGAAAAGATGCGCAAGGCGCACAGGATGCAACAAAAGATATTCCTGAAGATCGAAAATTGCTGATTAGCGTTGACCTAAGTCAGCCAGATAGTTATTTAGAACTGTGGCAGAAAGCTCTTGCCTGGAAGGGACGCATTGATGTCTTGATTCCAAATGCTGCAATCATGCCCGAAGCAGCAATCACCGAACCTGTCGAAGTTTGGGGCAAAGCTTGGAACGATGCACTCGCTGTTAATGCAACAACACCAGCCTTCCTAATTCGTGAAGCCGTAAATCACTTCTTAGAAATTGGTGGCGGAAACATAATTGGTATTTCAAGTTGGGCAGCACAACGCGGTTCTGGAAATCCAAAACTTGGGGGTTATGCAGCTTCGAAATCAGTAATTGCTGCGCTCTTAAAAACTGTTGCTCGGGCTTATGCAAAGGATGGGATCTACGCATATTTGATCTCACCTGGAATTGTGAGAACTGCAATGTCTGAAGCATCGGCCAGGTCTTTAGGTGGCGAGGACGCTGTTACTGCAACGCTTTCGATGGGCGAATGGGTTCCGCCAAGTGAGATTGCAAACCTTGTGGCCTTCCTTGCTACCGGCAAGAACAAACAAATGACTGGATCAACCTTTGATGTAAACGGTGCTACTTACATCAGATAGGTGTCGTCACCATCTTTAAAAGCGGGCGTATTCATCACTAGGTATTTTGCATCTCCCTTAAGGCTATATTCACAGCCCTGCTTCAGAGTAAGTAGATCTCCTGGATTTAAGAAGATTCCAGTTTCCCCATCAACTTCAAATTTCAGAGATCCAGAAACTAAATAATAAGTGCGAAGAATTGAATTAGTTCTAAGCCTTAGATGTTCGCCCGAAATTTCAACTTCGGTAACGCTTATGGCGCTATTGGACTTTGCAGAATTGAGCAACGTCTTCAACTCAAGGCTATTTTCTGGCTCTAAAATCTTTGGCGTGGATTTATTCGAA
>DDMR01000027.1:2872-5188 GCA_002340925.1 Actinobacteria bacterium UBA2541 | reverse complement strand
TGTCCTGGCTCAACTAAATCATCACCGGCAGAAATAACTACAACTCTTGGATGCGGAAGGGTTGGCAATCTATCTAAACCGATAGATGCTGCTAATCCAATCTGGGTTGATCTAATTCTGGTTCCACCACGCAATACCAATCGTTCGCCTGCAAATATATCTTTTGCAAGGGTTGCACCATGAGCATCTAATAGCGGCATATCAAATGGTGCTAGTGGCGCTGCAATATCTAAAAGATTGGCTAAGAGCTCTTCGACGCTCGGCTGTTGTTCCATGACTAAACCTTACTTCTTAAATAGAGTATTTCCGTGGATATAGCGAATTCTAAAAAGCAAGAACTTCGAAAGCGATTTCGTTCCGAAAGATCTCTCCGGGATTTAAGTGAGTCCTGGACCCACATTATTAAATCTGAGGAATTTCAGAGCGCGAAGACAATTGCGAGTTACATCTCATATGGCGATGAACCAGCAACCAAAGATTTAAATATGGAATTACTTAGAAGTCAGAAGAGATTAGCGCTTCCAAGGATGTTAAAAGATAAGAACCTGGAATGGGTTATCTGGAGCGGTGATGAGTCGAAGTTAAAGAAAGTTGGAAAGATTCTCGAGCCGGTTGGCGAAGTTATTTCCGGTGATGAATTAGATATTGTCATTGTTCCTACACTTCATGCAACTCGCGAGGGCCATCGCTTGGGCCAAGGTGGCGGTTCTTATGACCGGGCTCTTGCAAATATCTCAGCCTGGCGAATCGGACTTATCTATTCCGGAGAACTAACAGTTGAACCATTTCCAGTCGAGGCACACGATATAAAGTTAAATGCGGTCGCAACACCAGATCTAATAGTGCGATTCTCTAATTAAGTTCACCAAGATGGCGAGCCATAACAACTCGTTGCACTTGATTGGTTCCTTCATAAATCTGAGTTAGTTTGGCATCGCGCATCATGCGCTCTACTGGGTAATCTGAAACATAGCCATATCCACCCAAAACTTGAACCGCATCTGTCGTAACATTCATTGCTACATCAGTTGCAAAACACTTTGCTGCTGCTGAGAAGAAGGTTAAATCTTTCTCACCGCGCTCACTTTTTACAGCAGCCGAATAAGTCAGCGTTCTAGCTGCGGCGATATTCATAGCCATATCTGCCAACATAAATTGCACACCTTGGAAATCAAAGATTTCTTTACCGAATTGTTTACGTTCGTGTGAATACTTAGTGGCTACTTCAAATGCGCCTTGTGCGATTCCAAGTGCCTGGGCTGCAATTGTGATTCGGGTATGGTCGAGAGTCTTCATCGCTAGTCCAAAGCCAGAACCAACTTCACCGAGTCGCCGATCATCTGAAATTTTCACGCTATCGAAATAGACCTCACGCGTTGGTGAACCGCGAAAACCCATCTTCTTTTCATGAGCCCCAAATGAAACTCCGGCATCACTCTTTTCGATCACGAATGCAGTTATTCCCTTTGCACCAAGAGCTGGATCGGTTTGGGCAAGCACGGTATAGAAATCAGAGAAGCCAGCATTTGAAATCCATTTCTTGCTTCCGCTGATAATCCAATCACTTCCACTTTTAACGGCCTTAGTTTTCATTGCTGCAGCATCAGATCCGGCTTCAGATTCAGATAGGCAGTAAGAAAAACCTTTTCCTGCTGCAAGCTGAGTTAAATACTTCTCTTTAAGTTCGCTACTGCCGGCCAAGATAAGCGGAAGTGAACCTAATTTATTTACCGCTGGGATTAGCGATGAAGATCCACAAACCCGAGCAACTTCTTCAATGATAATTACAGTTGCAAGTGCATCGGCTCCTTGGCCGCCATATTTAGAATCAACATGTGCCGCTGCAAGATCGGCTGATTGCAGAGCTTCAAATGCTTCTTGTGGAAATCGTGACTCTTCATCAACGGCTTTTGCAAAGGGTGCAATTTTCTTGGTCGCAAGTGCGCGCACGCTTTCTCGCAGTGCTTCGTATTCCTCGCCGATTAACGCTTCCATGGCTTAATTAACTCAACTTTCCTTGGTTTCGTCTAGTCGTCGCAATTCCGCCAGGTATTTATTGTATTTTGCTAATGCATCATCCTCGCCCATGGCCGCTGCTCGATCTTCGGCTCGATCAATGCGTCTAGTTTCTTTCTTGTCATCCCTTGTCCATTGAATAAAGGTTGCAACTAGTGCAATCAAGATTGGGATTTCTCCCATGGCCCAACCAACCGCGCCTCCTGCTTTCTGATCTGCTAACAAATCAGTCGACCAAGGCCGATCCAGACTTGCAAAGTAGCCACCATCTAAGAGCGTTGTTGTTGACATAAGTGCAAT
>DDMR01000027.1:0-2699 GCA_002340925.1 Actinobacteria bacterium UBA2541 | reverse complement strand
ACCCGCTTTGGTGACGGATCAATTCCCACAATTACATGGAAGAAGAGCGTGCCAGCAAGTAAGAAGTGAAGGCTCATAAAGAGATGTCCGAAATGGCTCTGCATTAAATCTCCGAATAACGGTGTCATATAAAGCGCAAAGAGCGAGCCGTCAAAGATTGCTAGCGCAACAATTGGATTTGAAATAACTTGAAAATACTTTGAATGCAGAAGGGTGATTAGAATTCCACGAATTCCGCGCTCATCCGGAGTTCGGCCAATCGGTAAGGTCCGAAGTGCAAGTGTTATTGGTGCGCTTAGAACAAATCCAATCGGTGCGACCATTCCAAGAATCATGTGAGAGACCATGTGATAAGAAAATGAGAAACGTGCATAAGCACCGAGTCCGCCACTTGTTGCAAAATCCGTAGCTGCGATAGCAAATGCGAATGCGATAGTTCGACCTATCGGCCACTTATCGCCGCGCTTCGCCAGGATTACTACTCCTCTTATATAAAGCGCAGTAATAAAAATCAGAAGCCCCATAATTGCGGCATCCGGGACATAGGTCCAGAGAACATTGTTGAAATTAGGAGCCGGAAGCATTGGACTTCCTGCGATTATTTCTGCAATGCCTACATCTCTTGGATTCTCGGAAACTGGCGGCTCACTTGAAGAGAGCCAAGCGCCAACACTTATTGCCGCAATCATTATGAAAACTTCCACTACTAAGAGTTGATAAACCTGCTTAGTGCCTTCAAGCTTTTTAATAAGGTATTTTCGATGAATTGCGCCAATAAGAATTAAAATAGTGCCCAAGGCAATTTTATAAATTACTAAATTTCCATATTGAGAGCTCCAAGCGTCACGGAAATTTAATCGAGTCCAAGAATTTATGGCACCACTTGAAAATACTGCGATTGCCGACCAGAGCGCCAGAGTGCTAAAACGTGGAGTTGCGATTATTCGCTCTGATTTATTAATCAAAATTAGGGCAATGATTCCGCCAACCCATAGCGAGATTCCTATGACGTGAATTAAAAGCGAACCAATTGCTAGTCCGTGATTTCCAGAGCTGCTCGAATGGCTTTGAAAAACTGGAGCTAGGGTTCCGATAAAAGTGATTCCTAGGAGAAATATTGAACCTGTTGTCCGTGAGATTCTTGGAATCAAAATCAGCACAACTGCTGCAGCTGCAATGTTTATTGCAAAGCTCTTCCCAAGTGCAGTTTGAGTAAGAAAGGATCTTACGACAACCGAATCAAACGTCTCTGAAATAGGAATTGCTAATAAATCTGCTAATTGAACGAAGAGAACTCCGATGCTTGAGATGAGCCAGACTGCTGCTGGAATAATTGCAAGATTTCGAATCCGAATCGCCTCGGGTAAAAACTTTGAGCGCTCTTCTCGTATAAAGAAGGCCATGGCTAGTAGTAAGCCAATTAGCGTCGTCGCTGAAAGAATTTGAAAGGTATCGGTAAAAAAATGCATTACTTAAATTCGGTTACTTGCGCTTAGTTTTTGATGATCGCTTGCTTCCACCAAATGTCTGTTTTGCATACCAAACTAAAAATATGAAGACAAAGGCGGCAATTACCAGCAGTGTATAAACGAAGGCATTTGAACCATTATTTAGATTCATATTCTCGGTGGTTGCTTCAACCGAAGTTTGTGTTGGTGCTGGCGAAGGGCTTCCTAAACTTGAAGGTGCATTAAATAAAAAAGTATACGAACCAGTAAGTGGGTCGTCGGTATCTGAAAGAAGTGTGTAATTAACGGTGTAAACACCAGTGGTTTTTAACTCGCCTAAACCAACTTCAGCGCTATTTCCATCGATTGTTATTGATCCATCATCAACTGCGACACCATTTGGATCATTAACAACTATTAAACTTCCCCGTTCTGAAAGTGGCGAAGCTGTCGAAATTGCAATCGAATTAGGTGCAGTTGTGAGAACTGAACCAGCTTGTGGAACCGAAGCAGTGATGTTATTTGCGAAGGCTGAGGTTGCGAAGATTGACAGAAAAACTAGCGCTCCTGTGATTGTGCTGCGAATTACTCGCCCGGTCTTCATTTTTACCCCTTTGATTCCTTCTCGATTAGATGTAATTCTCTCACTTCTTTACAATACTCACCATGCCTACTTACGAATATGCCTGCACTGAGTGCGGCCACCAATTTGAGGCATTTCAATCATTTAGCGAAGATGCTCTCACCCAATGCCCAGAATGCAAAGGTGAGGTACAGAAGGTTTATTCGAATGTTGGAGTAGTTTTCAAGGGATCTGGGTTTTACAAAACTGATTCACGAGCTACAAAACCTGCAGCAACTCCAGCGGCTCCAACTCCACCTCCGGCTCCAAAAAATGATTAGCCGTGATGGGGTGGGCGATCTCCTTCAATTTCAGCATCGCGTTTTGAATCATCATCTTCGCGAGGATCAATTTCATCTTGCGTAATTTTTGGTAAAATATTCGGATCGCTCATATCTAAATACTAATCAACTAATAGAGGGAATAGAAGTCATGTTTGAGAAGTTGGGCCACACATTATTCAGACGCCGCAAGGCTGTGTTGGCAGGATTTATTGTTGCCACTATCGCTGCAGGAGTAATCGGTTCACTTGTGTTTGCGCGCCTTGAAGGCGGTGGCTATTCAGATCCCAACAGTGATTCCTCGAAAGCTGCAACCTATTTAACCGATACTTTTAAGGTAAAAGATCC
>DDMR01000067.1 GCA_002340925.1 Actinobacteria bacterium UBA2541 | reverse complement strand
GTTGTGTCTTCGGTTTCACCTGAGCGGTGGCTCATCATTGAACGATATCCACTGCGGTGTGCAAGTGAAACCGCATCGATGGTTTCAGTAAGTGTTCCGATTTGATTTACCTTAACAAGAAGTGCGTTTGCTGTGCCAAGTCCAATTCCCTTTGCCAGGCGCTCTGGATTTGTCACGAATAGATCGTCTCCGACAATCTGGATTTTTGAACCTAGTTGTGCTGTCATCTTGGCCCAGCCATCCCAGTCATCTTCATCAAGTGGATCTTCAATTGAAACGATTGGATAAGAAGCTACTAAATCAGCGTAATAAGCAATCATTTCATCTGCTGAACGCTTGTTTCCTTCGAAGGAATACTTGCCATCTTTATGGAATTCAGTTGCAGCAACATCCATCGCAAGTGCAATGTCTTTGCCAGGTTTGAAACCAGCAGCTGTAACCGCTTCAAGAATTAGATCAAGTGCTGCACGGTTTGAATCTAGGTTTGGCGCAAAGCCACCTTCGTCACCAATACTTGTCGCAAGACCACGTTGTTTTAATACTGACTTAAGGCTGTGATAAATCTCGGCGCCCCAGCGAAGTGATTCGCTAAATGATTCGGCGCCAATTGGGGCAACCATGAATTCTTGGATATCAACATTGGTATCTGCATGTGCGCCACCGTTAAGAATGTTCATCATCGGGACAGGAAGTGTGTGCGCAGTTGGTCCACCGATGTAGCGGAAGAAAGATAGATCTGCAGATTCGGCAGCAGCACGTGCTACTGAAAGTGAAACACCAAGGATTGCATTTGCACCTAGACGGTTCTTATTTTTTGTGCCATCAAGTGCAATCATCTCTTCATCAATTAAACGTTGATCTTGCGCATCAAATCCAGAAACTGCTGGCGCGATTTCATCGTTAACAAATTCAACGGCCTTTAAAACACCTTTACCGAGATAGCGCTTGCCACCATCGCGAAGTTCAGCCGCTTCAAATGCACCAGTAGATGCACCGCTTGGAACTGCAGCGCGAGCACTTGAACCATCTTCGAGAACAACTTCGACCTCAACTGTTGGGTTTCCGCGAGAATCTAAAATTTCGCGGGCGTGAACTGCCTCGATAAGTGCCATGATGCTCCTCTATTTTCTGCTAATTCTAACTTGTTATGAGTTGCTATCTTGCTTCATATTTCTTTATTTGCTCGATGTAGCCCTTGATTGCCGAGCGCAGGGCTGCTTCGGGATCGATATCTAGTGCAAGTGCCTGGTCGAGAATCCCGAGTAGTGCCTGACCTAATTCTTTCTCGGTAGTCCCGGGCGATAACTTGAGTGGATGCTCGATTGCAATTTGATGGCCATATTTCTGGGCTCGATAAATCAATTTAGTTGCAAGTGCCAAAGCCGGTTGGCCAAGTGGAACACCTTCAGTTGCTGAAGTGCGACCTTTTTCTGCAGCTTTCTGCGCTTCCCAATTCTCTAAAACTTCTGCGCTACCTGAAACTTTTGTGTCAGAAAAAACATGTGGATGTCTGCGGACTAGTTTTTCGGCGACCGTTTTTGCCACATCTTCAACGCTAAAGGGGTCTGTTGGATGTTCTTCGGCCATTCGAGCATGAAAGAAAACTTGAAGTAATACATCGCCAAGTTCTTCGCGCATTGCGGCGCGATCATTCTCTTCTACCGCTTCAATAAATTCGTAGGACTCTTCCAATAAATATTTCAGAAGTGATTCGTGGCTCTGCTCAGCATCCCAAGGGCAACCCCCCGGAGATCTGAGTTGATTCATTACTTCACGTAACGCTTCAAGTTGTGAAGTTGAATCTGGCATTGCGTTTACTTCTTTACAGTTGCGTTATCTGCAATCGGAGCAATGTTGCCGCTCGCATAATCCCAAACACCGTAACGTGGATTAATCTCGACTTTCAACTCCTTGGCCATACCAATAATTAAATTCTGGATACCGCTGCCATCGGTGCTTGTGTCACCATTTGCTATTAGAGCTTCTCCTAATTTTTCAGCGAGCAGAACCGTGCGGATGTAACGTTCAAAATCGCTAGTTGCAATCTGGGCTCCGACAAGTGAGAAAGCCAGGCGATCTTCGCCACCAATTTGTTTAATAATATCTGCGCGACGTGCTGCGATTTCAGCGCCAGTAATTTTAATGTTTATTCTCGCTGCAAGTTCATCGAATAGAACTGAAATAATATGGAATCGAACTGCATTTACATTTAGCTCTTCATCAACAGCAAGAGTTAAACCGGTGGTTTCGACTTTACTGCGCTCTTCAACTATCTCACCAACTGTTCCTTGCACCGTTGAAATTGGGATAACTGTCTTTCCAATAGTCACTGCTGAATTTGTGCTTGAACAACCAGTTACAAAAAGAAGTAATCCGGCACCAAGCACTGCAACTATTTTCTTAACGTTATTCACAAAATCCCCGTTCACTTATCTTCAATTTTTAAGTTAGCTTCTTTATTGGTGCAACGATTGAGGTTAGAACTTCGATCGTCCAAGGCAGAACTGAAGTATCCACTATCTCCCCGCCTGCAATCCAATTGGGGGCGCTGGTTCGCGCAACTAATACGCTTGAAGTGGCCACTTTCACGATTGAACCAGGATAAATTCGGTTCAATCTCATGATTGCCGAATCCGGCAGAGTCAGTGGGGCTAATCGCAAGAATTTACCTTGAAGAACAACTTCGGTTAATCCAAAACTCTTTGCCAAGGTTCGAAGGTGCGCAACAGACATTAAGTTCAGCGCATCTTCTGGCAACTCTCCAAAGCGATCAATAAGTTCAGCTTGAATCGCATCTAACTCTTCCAAGTTTTGGGCATCAGCCATTCTGCGATAAATATCTAGACGCAATCTTTCTGAGGCTAAGTATTCAACTGGAATGTGCGCAGTGATCGGAAGTTCTACCTTGCACTCTTTAAATTTACCTTCATCTTCATTCTGTGGAACAAAGCCAGTCTTAAATTCTTCAACTGCTTCCCCAACCATTCGCATATATAAATCGAAGCCAACTTCTGCGATGTGGCCAGATTGTTCGCCACCAAGCAAATTACCGGCACCACGGATTTCTAAATCCTTAAGTGCAACCTGCATTCCAGAACCCAGGTCTGTATTTGTGGCAATCGTTGTAAGTCGATCGTGTGCAACTTCAGTAAGTGGTTTATCTGCGTTGTATAGGAAATAGGCATATGCACGTTCTCTAGAACGCCCGACGCGTCCTCGAAGTTGGTGCAATTGTGAAAGTCCAAAGGTATCGGCGCGATCAACGATTAAAGTATTTGCATTTGGAATATCGATTCCGCTTTCAATAATTGTTGTGCAGACTAAAATATCGAAATCTCGCTCCCAGAATCCAAGAATTGCATCTTCAAGTTCGCGCTCACCCATCTGGCCATGTGCAACTCGGATACGAGCTTCTGGAACTAATTTTCTTAGACGTTCGACAACGCCATCAATGCTCTCTACTCGATTGTGGATATAAAAGATTTGGCCATCTCGCAATAGTTCGCGGTGAATTGCGGCGGTTACTTGTTTGTCATCATATGGTCCAACATAAGTTAGAACTGGATGTCG
>DDMR01000013.1 GCA_002340925.1 Actinobacteria bacterium UBA2541 | reverse complement strand
TCACCATTGGATTTAACGATTTTTACTACGGTGCCTTGCATCGGGCTTTCAAGTGAATCACCAGCAAGTGCGGTGATTGCATTACTTTTAACGCGATGTCGTTTCTGGATTGGCTCTGGAGTATGAAGTAAAACCTCGAATCTATGCCCATCAACTTCAGCAATTATCTTCTGAGATGCAGCCTTGGAATCAGCAGTTCCTTGCTTAAATGAGAATGGTGGAATCTCATTTTTAAACTCATTCTCGATGTAACTTGTGTAAACCTTAAAATCTTTATTGAAGTTGGGATCATCAACAATTGCACGATGAAAAGGTAGTGCAGTAGCTAGTCCACCGATATCAAATTCCCGAAGTGCGCGACGTGCTCGCTCTATGGCTTCTTCGCGAGTAGCCGCAGTGACAATTAACTTTGCTAGAAGTGAATCAAAGTGTGAACCTATTGTGTGGCCATGGTCGAATCCAGCATCAATTCGAACTCCGGGACCTGAGGGAACTTCCCACTTGGTAATTGTTCCAAGGGATGGAAGGAATCCCTTTCCAGGATCTTCGCCATTAATTCTAAATTCAATACTGTGACCGCGAATTATTGGATCAACTGGATTAATGCTCTGACCATCTGCAATTCTAAATTGTTCGCGAACTAGATCTAGCCCAGTTACTTCTTCACTTACTGGATGTTCAACTTGTAGTCGAGTATTTACTTCAAGGAAGGAGATGGTTCCATCCGAACCAATTAAGAACTCACATGTTCCGGCGCCGATGTATCCAGCCTTCTTCATAATCGCTTTGCTTGAAGCGTAAAGTTGATCTATCTGGGCTTGCGTCAAAAATGGCGCAGGAGCTTCTTCAACTAGTTTCTGATGGCGACGTTGTAGCGAACAATCACGAGTGCTAACTACGATGGCATTTCCTTTGGCATCAATCAATACCTGAGTTTCGACGTGACGTGGTTTATCTAAATAGCGTTCAACGAAACATTCACCACGGCCAAAACCGGTTATTGCCTCACGGACTGCTGATGCAAACAACTCTGGAATCTCTTCAATTGTGTGAGCAACTTTTAGCCCACGGCCACCGCCACCATGTGCTGCCTTGATCGCTACTGGAAGTCCATGTTCTTTAGCAAAGGCAATGATTTCTTCTGGCGAATCAACTGGATCAACTGTTCCTGCAACTAGTGGGGCACCAACTTCAGCGGCAATTTTTCTGGCTGAGACTTTATCGCCAAGAAGTCGAATTGCATTTGGTGGGGGACCAATCCAGATTAAACCTGCAGCAATAACTAAATCAGCGAAGTCTGCATTTTCGGATAAGAAACCATATCCAGGATGCACGGCATCTGCACCGGATTTTTTGGCAATCTCAATAATCTTCTTCTGATCTAAATAAGTTTCAGCGGCCGATAGACCATTTAAAGCATAAGCTTCATCAGCTGTCGCAACATGCAGTGAAGTGCGATCTTCATCTGAGTAGATTGCGATTGATTTGATTCCGTGATCTCGTGCGGCTCTTGCCACACGAACCGCAATCTCGCCACGGTTTGCGATTAAAACAGTCTTCATGCGCTCACCGCTGATTTTGCAATTGAATTCCAAGATAAGCCCAACGAGTTAACAACGCGGCGGAGTAATGGAAGAGAGAGCCCAATAATTCCTGATGGATCGCCTTCGATTCTTGTAATGAATGGTGCGCTTAAACCATCGAGAGTAAATCCACCCGCAACATTTAGTGGTTCGCCCGATGCAACATATTCAGCAATCTCGGCATCAGTCATGTCAGCAAAGAAGACTTTGGATGTTGAAACATCGCTAATCTCAATACCTTGCTTGGTATCAATAATGCAGTGGCCGGTGTGTAGAAAACCGAAATTGCCACGCAACTCTTTGCAACGTGCAGTCGCGAGCTCTGGTGTTAAAGGTTTGCCAAGTGATTTACCCTGAAATTCGAAGGTGGAATCGCAACCAATTATTAAATGTTCGCTGCCAACCTGCGATTTGATGGTGTGGGCCTTAAGTATTGCGAGTGCAATAACCATCTCTCTTGGCGCAAGTGAGGTTAGCTTTGGATCTTCTTCGTCGACTCCACTAACAATTACTTGAGCCGAGATCCCGCAAGATTCTAATAATCTTCTGCGCGATGGCGAAGCAGATGCCAGAACAACACTTCTTGAATCTGACATTAGAAGCTCTGCCCCCACTTGCGTGGCAGCGGTTGGCGAATCTGCGATTTACGCCAGAGGCTAGCTGTATTTACCTTCTTTATAACTGGAGTTGGCAGAGCCTTCTCCAGCGCTGCCAACTCATTTTCGGTTGCAGTTCCGTTTAGAATCGTAAATTTTTTATTCATTAAAGTGGAATATTTCCGTGCTTCCGAGGAGGAAGTGCTACTCGCTTATTTCGAAGCGCATTTAGTGCCTTAACAATTTGATGTCTAGTTTCTTGTGGCTCTATTACGGCATCGATAAATCCACGATCTGCTGCGATATATGGATTGAGCAAAGTCTCCTCATAATCTTCAATAAGCTCTTTTCGTTTTGCATCAGTATCTTTAGCATCTGCAAGCTCTTTACGGTGAAGAATGTTTACAGCTCCTTGTGCACCCATAACTGCAATCTGCGCAGTTGGCCAAGCTAGGTTTACATCTGCACCAAGGTGCTTTGATCCCATAACAATGTATGCGCCGCCATATGCCTTACGAGTAATTAATGTAACTAATGGGACAGTCGCTTCACCATATGCATAAAGCAATTTTGCGCCACGGCGAATGATGCCGTTCCACTCTTGTTCTGTGCCAGGTAAGAATCCTGGAACGTCGACGAGAGTAATAACTGGAATTCCAAAGGCATCACAAGTGCGGACAAAGCGCGCGGCTTTCTCGCTTGCTGCAATATCTAGAGTTCCGGCCAGCGCCTGTGGCTGATTGGCAATAATTCCAACTGAATGGCCTTCGACTCGGCCAAAGCCAACCAGAATATTTGGCGCGTAGAGCGTATGCACTTCCAAGAAATCAGCTTCATCTAAAATTGCTTCTACGAGAACCTTCATGTCATAAGGCTTATTTGGATTATCTGGAATTAATGAATCAAGTGCCCGATCAGATGGCGAAACATCTTTACTCTCGGTCGCAGCTAATACGGGGGACTCATCCATGTTATTGCTTGGTAAATAGGAAAGCAGTGCCTTTACATAATCAATTGCATCGTCTTCGCTATCGGCAAGGTAATGCGAATTTCCAGTTTTTGTATTGTGAGTTCTGGCTCCACCAAGTTCTTCCATCCCAACTTCTTCACCAGTCACAGTTTTAATTACATCTGGACCAGTAATAAACATTTGAGAAGTTTCATTCACCATGATGACAAAGTCGGTTATCGCAGGTGAATAAACTGCGCCACCAGCTGTAGGTCCCATGATTAGAGAAATTTGCGGGATAACGCCAGAAGCGCGAACATTTCGCTTAAAGATCTCGCCATATTGGCTCAGCGATGCAACACCTTCCTGAATACGCGCCCCACCAGAATCATTGATTCCAACAATCGGAATTCCACTTTTAAGAGCAAACTCCATGACTTTTACAATTTTTTCACCAACGACTTCACCAAGGCTTCCGCCAAAAGTTAAGAAATCTTGCGAGTAAATCGCAATCGCGCGACCATCAACGGTTGCATGTCCAGTCACTACACCATCACCGTAAATTCGATTCTTATCCATGCCAAAATTTGAAGAGCGGTGACGAGAGAACGCATCCATCTCGACAAAAGAACCTGGATCTACGAGGCGGGCAATACGCTCGCGAGCGGTTAACTTCCCTTGGGCATGACGCTTCTCGATTGCCTCTGGCGTTCCATTTGTCTCCGCTTGTAAACGACGTCTGCGAAGATCAGCAATCTTTCCGGCTGTAGTGCGAATATCATCAGTCACGGTCGTAGATTACTAGTTCTCATCAGTTATTCCTACAAAGTAATATGAAATGAGTCAGCAAGTGAAGCCAGAATTATTGAGCGCCGATTCAATTACAGGCGCAGTAAAGAGCAGTTACTGGCGAGTATCAGTTGTAGACGAGATTGATTCAACACAGAATTATTTACGCACTAGTAATCCAAAACCTGGAGATTTAATTACTGCCGAGTATCAAAGTGCTGGACGAGGTCGCCTTGATCGTAAATTTGATGCAGAGAAATCAAGTGCACTTCTTTTTTCTTTTTATCTTGAACCAGAAATTAAAGTAGAAAACCTTGGTTATTTAACTCTGCTTGTTGGAGCGAGCGTGACTGCAACTTTGAACGATGTTACAAATTCAAATAAATTTAGATGTAAGTGGCCAAATGATATTTTGTTCGGCAATCTCAAAGTTGCGGGATTACTTGCTGAAAAAACAAAGAGTGGAGTAATTGTTGGAATTGGAATAAATGTTTCAACCGTAAAGAACGAACTTCCAGTTGCTCATGCAACATCAATATTTCTTGCAACTAATGCCCGCCTTGATCGAAATATTTTGCTTGCCCAGATCTTGAATAACTTAGAAAAGGATTTACTTTCTTGGCAGAATGGGGAGGACCTGACCTCAAAATACCGAGAACTGAGTGCAACTATCGGAAGAGAGGTCCGAATTGAGCGGCCAGATGGTTCGAAAATTGAGGCAACAGCTGTAGATATTGATGAGACAGGAAGCCTTCACCTCGATAATGGTCAACTTATAACGGTTGGAGATGTTGTTCATCTGGACAGTAAACTTTCGCAGTGAGCTTTCCACGAGTCGGAGTAATTGGCGCCGGCCAACTTGCCCGAATGATGGCAGTCCCAGCAAGCGATCTAGGAATAGATTTCAAAGTATTCGCTACAATTCCAAATGACTCTGCTGCTCAGGTTTCACATTTTGTTCTGGGTGACTATACAAAGATCGATGCAGTCCTTGAATTCGCAAAGAGCTGTGATGTTCTGACCTTCGAACACGAGCTAGTCCCGCAAAGTGTTATCAAAGCGGTGGAGGCAGCTGGCATAAAGGTCTATCCACAATCGGAATCATTTACTTATTCGCAAGACAAGTTAGAAATGCGTAAGAAGATAGCCGAGTTGAATCTACCCAATCCAAAGTGGCAGAAATACCAAGGCGAAGGCTGCGAAATAGGTTTTCCATTGATAGCTAAATTACCTTCGGGTGGATATGACGGTCGGGGCGTATTCCAAATAGATTCTGAAGCACAATTACAGGAGCTACATATAAAAGCTGGCACTTTGTTGCTTGAAGAGAAATTAAATTTTGATTATGAAATCTCAGTTATGGTCGCCAGATCTCCACATGATCAAGCAGCAACTTGGCCGGCAACGCTAACGATTCAGAGCGATGGAATCTGCACTTCGACAGTTACGCCCGTTCCTGAAATATCTGATGCGCTTGCAAATAAAGTTCAAGCTGCTGCGCTAGAGATAGCATCCGGAATCTCGCTAGTAGGTGTGATGGCGGTCGAGATGTTTATCATCGGTGAAAACTTTTATATAAATGAACTTGCACTTCGCCCTCACAATTCAGGGCACTGGAGTATTGAAGGATCAGAAACTAGTCAGTTCGAACAGCATCTTCGCGCAATCTTAGATTTACCTCTTGGCAGCACAGCACTTCGAACCAAATTCACGGTTATGGGAAATGTGTTGGGTGGCGAAAAGAGTGATATGTATCGACCATATCTTCACCTGATGGCACGAGCACCAAACCTTAAATTTCATCAATATGGCAAAGAGGTTAAGCCTGGACGAAAGATTGGCCACGTAACTATGTGTGGTGAAAATCTTCTACAATTGCAGCAAGAAGTTGCCCATGCCGTTGACTACATGAATGGAGTTATTGATGAGTGATGTAGCAATAATCATGGGTTCAGATTCTGATTGGCCAATCATGGAAGATGCCGCAAAAGTTTTAGATTCACTTGGTATCACTTATTCAGCAGATGTTGTTTCTGCTCACCGCATGCCCCTTGAAATGGTCGAATTTGCGCAGAGCGCAAAAGCAAAAGGTTACAAAGTAATAATCGCAGGCGCTGGCGGATCCGCCCATCTTCCTGGAATGGTTGCATCACTGACTCCACTTCCAGTAATTGGCGTGCCAGTTGCACTAAAGAATTTAGATGGAATGGATTCATTACTCTCAATTGTTCAGATGCCCGCAGGAATTCCGGTTGCAACCGTTGGTGTTGGAAATGCAAAGAATGCTGGTCTCCTTGCGGCAAGAATTCTTGGAGTTAGCGATGAGGAAATTTCAAAGAAAGTGAGCGCAGAACTTGCAAAGATAAATACCGAAGCTAAAGAAAAAGGCGCAAACTTAACGAGCAAACGCAACCATAAAACTGGGTTTTAGTCGTTAATGAAAATTCTTTCACCAGAGTCACATCAAAGAAAAATTGTTAGAGTTCTTGGATTAGCCCAGGTTCTAAATGGAATTGGTGTAGCCGGAACAGTTGCTGCTGGTTCATTACTTGTCTCATCAATAACTAAATCTGATGGCCTATCCGGTCTTGCACAAACTATTTCAGTTCTAGGAGCTGCCGTTATGGCGCTTCCGCTTGCTCGGCTTACTCAGAGTGGTGGGCGCAGACTTGCATTGACCTCTGGTTACTCCATCGGTGTAGTCGGTGCGGTGTTAGCAATTTTTGGTGGCGCAAATCAGAATTTATTTTTTATGCTCCTGGGAGCTTTTATGGTTGGCGCGGCATCAGCATCGGGGTACCAAGCAAGATTTGCCGCAATTGATTTAGCAACACCAGAAAAGAGATCCAAAGATTTATCTTTTGTGGTTTGGGGTTCAACGATTGGAGCTGTGACCGGGCCGAATTTAATGGAGCCATCTGGTGTATTTGCTGCAGCTTTAGGTCTTCCAAAACTAGTTGGGCCATATTTCATAGCTGCTTTTACTCTTGCGCTTTCAGTAGTTGTTATTCAATTATTCCTAAAGCCTGATCCCTTTCTAACTGCGAACAAGGTAGCGGCAGGGAGCTCTCTGCAAGAACAAAAATCTATGCGCTCGGCACTCAAACACATTCGAGAGTATCCGTTAGCGATTTTTGCAATTACTTCTGTAGCTATTGGGCATCTAGCGATGGTTTCAATAATGGTTATGAC
>DDMR01000058.1:25862-25982 GCA_002340925.1 Actinobacteria bacterium UBA2541 | reverse complement strand
ATTGGATCGAGAAGGATTGCTTCCGGCAATCACCTTTATCTTCTCCCGCGCACAATGCGATAGTGCCGTGAAGCAATGTTTGGCTGCAGGTCTCCGACTTACAAACGCTGAAGAACGATC
>DDMR01000058.1:10361-25675 GCA_002340925.1 Actinobacteria bacterium UBA2541 | reverse complement strand
GCCCGAAGACGATTTGATTGTTCTCGGATTTCACGAATGGGTAGATTCGCTAGAACGTGGAATAGCTTCGCATCATGCTGGACTTCTTCCAGCCTTTAAAGAATGTGTAGAGGAGTTGTTCCAAAGAGGTCTGATAAAAGCGGTTTTCGCAACTGAAACTTTAGCGCTGGGTATAAACATGCCAGCACGGACTGTGGTTCTGGAGAAATTAACAAAATGGAATGGTGAGTCGCACGTTTCGGTGACTCCTGGTGAATACACCCAATTAACCGGACGGGCTGGACGTCGCGGTATTGATGTTGAAGGAAATGCAGTCATTCTCTGGAATAAAGATGTTGACAGCGCCTCTGCTGCAGGCCTTGCATCTACTCGAACTTACCCACTGAAGAGTTCGTTTAAGCCAACATACAACATGACGATCAATTTGATTTCGCAATTTGGGGCAGAGCGAGCACGGACCTCGCTTGAGTCTTCTTTTGCGCAGTTTCAAGCCGATAAAGCTGTTGTTGGTTTAGCGCGACAAATAAAGCGTAATAATGAAGCAGTTGCCGAGCTCGAGGAAGAAATCAATTGTCATCTTGGGGATTTCGTGGAATATGCCCAGATTCGCTTTGAGATTAAAGAGTTAGAACGTGGTCTCTCAACAAAGCGCCGTAAGGCACGAGAGTTTGAGGAAGAGAAAATCGCCGAAGCCCGAAAGTTACTCCGAAATCACGCATGCCACGGTTGTAGCGATAGAGAGACGCATGCGCGAATTGCTGAACGTGCAGATCGCTTGCGCCGGGAAAATTCTGGCCTAACCGCTCGAGTGGCAAATCGAACCCACGTTATTGCTCGGCGATTTGATTTGATAAAGATTATGCTCGAAAAATTCGGTTATCTAAACAATGATGCTATTACCACTAGCGGAAAACTGCTCTCGAAGATATATGGCGAGACCGATATTCTCATAGCTGAGATGATTCGACGCGAAGCTTTTGGACAATTGACGGCTGCCGAACTAGTTTCGATAGTTTCAGTTTTTGTTCATGAAAGTCGGAAGGAGAGCCCACCAAAGCTCCCAAGAGGACAAGTTGAGGAAGTGCTTGCGGATTTAGTTAAAGTCTGGATAGAGATAAATGATCTGGAGACCGAACTTGGACTAGAGCCAATTCGTGAACCAGATGCTGGCTTCTGTTGGGCTTCGTATAGGTGGGCGAGTGGCCATTCGCTATCGTCAATTCTAAAAGGTAGCGATCTAACTGTTGGCGATTTCGTTCGCTCAATGAGACAAATTATTGATTTGCTTCGCCAAATATCAATCGCCTCACCGCATCTTTCGCCAATAGTGAAGGATGCGCTCGGACGCATCGACCGTGGTGTTATCGCTTACGCTGGAGCCGTTGTATGACGCTAATGCTTCTCGATAGTGCATCTCTCTGGTACCGCGCATATTTTGGAATGCCTGACACGCTGCTCTCTCCGAGTGGCGAACCAGTAAATGCAATCCGCGGATATCTAGACATGACCTCGAGATTGATAAATATTTACAATCCAAATCGGTTAGTTGCATGCATAGAAGGTGATTGGCGTCCAAGTTGGCGAGTCGATTTGTTTCCAGATTACAAAGCTAATCGACTTGATGTTGAAGGCGAGGAGGAGGAGCCCGACACTTTGGGGCCACAAATCCCAATTTTGCTCGATCTTCTTGAGGCTTTTGGGATTCCGCTCGTTGGAGTTGATGATTATGAAGCTGATGATGTTATGGCTTCATATGCGGTAAGTGAGCCTGGACCAATCAAAATCGTAACCGGAGATCGAGATCTATTTCAGTTAGTTGATGATGCTCGAAAAATTGCAGTTGTATATCTGGCTAAGGGCATTACGAATCACGATCATGTTGACTTGAAATGGATTGCCAATAAATATGACATACCTGGCGAGCGTTACGCACTTTTCGCAATGATTCGAGGTGATGCTTCGGATGGACTGCCAGGAATTAGAGGAATCGGCGAGAAAGGTGCGGCGATAATCGCAAAGGAGTTTACAAATCTCCCTGATGTCATGAAGGCGGCTAAAAAAGGGGATGAACGGCTAACCCCAAACGCCCGCAAGAAACTTCTGGAATCTGCTGAATACGCAGCAATTGCCCCAAAGTTGGTTCATTGCGCCCTGGATGTCCCACTTCCAAAACAAAGTTTAGAACTTCCGAAGCGACCAAAGAACCTAGATGAGATTTATCAGTATCAGAAAGATTACGGCCTTGGGGCGAGCATTGATCGCCTCATTGCAGCCCTAAAATGGTGACTGTTTTATTTGCGGCTTTCCTCGCTAGTGCCTCTTTTCAACCTATCGGTATTTGGTTTCTAGCAATCTTTGGCTTCGCACTTTTTTTCTGGAAGTTGAAGATAGTCCCACGACCACTTCTGCATAGTTTCGTATTCGGCTTCATTTTGAATGCAATAGTTCTGTATTGGAGTGGCAAATTTGTGGGAGCTATACCTTGGCTTCTGTTAGCGCTTTTGCAGGCACTCTTCTATCTGCCAGTGGGCTGGATTTACAGGAGATCCAAAAGCATCTGGCTCACCGCGTTAATGTTATTGGCGATGGAGGAGCTTCGAACTAGATTTCCATTTGGCGGATTTGGTTGGACGCGTGTGGCTTTCAGTCAAGTTGAATCACCGGCCCTTCCGATTGTTGCTGTAGGGGGAGTTGTATCTCTGTCGGCATTCACAATTTTAGCTTCGATTCTACTTGCCAGAGTAAATCTTAGAAACGTTGCACTTCTTGCGGCAATTTTCTTATTAGCGATAGCGCTTCCTAGTAATCCAGAGGGGAGTGGTTCGGTAAAGATTCTTGCGATACAGGGCAATACTCCTGAGGTCGGATTAGGTTTCAATTCACGAGCTAAAGCAGTGTTCGACTTGCATAGCCAGGCCACTCGAGAATTCACTGATTCTACTGGGGAGACTTACGATGCAATTATCTGGCCTGAGAATGCCGTCGATATTGATCCCAATTTCTATCCAAAGGTATCCAGAGAAATAACTGCGCTAACTCGTGATCTTCAAGCGCCACTAATCGCAGGAGTAGTAACACGGAGTCGGGAAGGCCCACAAAACGCATCGATTTTATACTCCGAGACCGGTATCGCTGAGAGCATTTATTTGAAGCGAGGCCTGACACCATTTGGCGAATTTATTCCGTTGCGCAAACTCGCTGAGTTCGTTAATCCACTTGCAAAGAACGTGATCGATTTTATTCCTGGGCAGAAACGGATAGTGCATAGGATTGCGGGAAATAATATTGGACCGGTTATTTGCTATGAGATTATCAATGATTCTTTAGTGAGAGATATGGCTCGAAACTCGCAAGCCTTAATTGTTCAGAACAACAATGCAACCTTTGCAAATACGGCACAGAGTGAACAACAGCTAGCCATAACTCGAATTCGAGCAGTTGAACATTCGCGCTACATACTTAGTGTTTCAACCATAGGCATCTCAGCTTTTATTGACAATAATGGGCGAGTATTGAGTGAAACCACCCAGAATGATAAATCCTTTCTCGCCGGCGAACTGATGCTAAGCGATCGAACCACGTTGGTAAATCGAATCCTCCGATGAAGAAGCTTGTAATTCTGATTCCAACTTATAACGAATCTCTATCTATCGAAGATTTGCTTGAAAAGTTGAGAATTTTTCGAGAGGAGTCAACAAATAAATTTGAAGTAGTTGTTATTGATGATAGTTCTCCCGATAAAACTGCTGAAATTGTCGAAAAGTTATTGCTTCCGTGGGTAAAAGTTATGCGGCGATCAAGAAAAGATGGACTTGGAGCGGCATATCGGGCAGGTTTCTTGGAGGTTCTGCAGAATCAAAATTACACACATGTCGCAACCATGGATGCCGATGGTTCACACCGGGTCGAAGATTTATCCGCAATGATTGCGGCAATTGAAGGATTGAATTCAAGTAAGGCAGTTGTAATGGGTGTTCGCTGGATGCCAGGCGGGCGGGTTACGAATTGGTCTAGATTTCGAAAACTTCTATCCCTGTCAGGAACAAGATATGCCAAATTAGCCCTTGGACTTAAGTTAGATGACCTAACGGGTGGCTTTCGGATCTATAGTTCAGAGCTTCTGAATTCGCTCAACCTTAAGACTATGCATGCAACTGGATATTGTTTTCAGATCGAAATGGCTCTAATTTCTAAAGAAGCGGGCGCAGAATTTCTCCAGGTGCCGATTACCTTTGTAGAGCGAAACTTTGGCAGTTCAAAGATGACGGCAGGAATAGCGTTTGAGGCCTTTAGATATGTTACAAAGGCCGGAATTGAGCGTGCTTCAAGGATGAATATTCGCCGATAATCTACATTATGTCAGATTACAGAAGCCGCCTAGTTGATGGCCAGCTCTGATACCGGCAAGCAGGAACAAACAAGGTTCCTATCCCCATAAACCCCGTCAATCCGACCAACAGTCGGCCAGTATTTTCCTCTCGAACCTAAATCTAAATCTTCGCCAGATGGAAAAGCACCAATTTTGCGAGAATATTTTCGATCCCAGTCGCTCTGCATTAAATCTGAACTGGTGTGCGGTGCGAATCTGAGCGGTGATTCATCAATACTAACTTGCCCCTTTTCGATATCGGTTATTTCGGCTCGGATTTGAATCATCGCGCTGATGAATCGCTCCATCTCATTCAAGTCCTCAGATTCAGTTGGTTCAATCATCATTGTTCCAGCGACAGGGAAACTCACTGTAGGTGCATGAAATCCATGATCCATTAAGCGCTTTGCAACATCATCGACTGTAACACCAGTATTTTTAGTAATCTCCCGTAAATCAATTATGCATTCGTGGGCGATGTAGCCATTCGCGCCTCGGTAAAGAATTGGGAAATGTGGGTCCAGCTTTGCTGCAATGTAATTGGCAGACAAAATTGCAACCTCTGTAGCTTTAGTTAAGCCCGCTCCCCCCATCATTCGAATATAAGCCCAAGAAATCGACAAGATACTTGCAGAACCAAAGGGCGCAGAACTAACTGGGCCAGGTCCAGTCGCTGGACCTGATAGTTGATCTAATGGATGGTTAGGCAGGAATGGTGCCAAGTGAGATTTAGCGATGACCGGCCCAACACCTGGTCCACCTCCACCATGTGGAATACAGAAAGTTTTATGAAGATTTAAATGAGATACATCGGCTCCAAATTTTCCAGGTTTAGCAAGCCCAACTAGCGCATTCAAATTCGCACCGTCGACGTAAACCTGTCCCCCAGCATCATGAATCAGTCCACAGATTTCAGTAATTGCTTCTTCAAATACTCCATGCGTTGATGGGTATGTGACCATTAAAGCTGCGAGAGAATCGTGATATTCCGAAATCTTCTCCCTCAAATCAGCAACACTCACATTCCCATGTTCATCGCACGCTATTACAACAACCTGCATTCCAGCCATAACAGCACTGGCGGCATTAGTGCCATGAGCGCTTGATGGAATCAAGCAGATTGTGCGATGTTGTTGGGATTTAGAATCCAGATAGTTCCGAATAGCTAATAGACCAGCGAATTCACCTTGCGATCCAGCATTCGGCTGCAGAGAGACGGCATCATATCCGGTTATTGTGATGAGCCAATCTGATAGCTGACTTATTAGTTTGCGGATGCCGGTGCTCTGGTCCGCCGGAGCGAATGGGTGGAGGCTCGAGAATTCTGGCCACGTAACCGGAATCATCTCGGTAGTCGCATTTAACTTCATGGTGCACGAACCCAGAGGAATCATGGTTCGATCAAGTGCCAAGTCTCTGTCGGCTAATGAACGAAGGTATCTCAGCATTGATGTTTCGGAATGATAAGAATTAAAGAGCGGATGTAATAAAAATTGCGAACTACGTAAAAGATCACCCTCGATTGGGAAGGTTTTATGGTCACTTAATTTCACTTGAAGTGCGCCAGCAATAATCACTAAATCTGCGTCCGTAATCGTTTCATCAAAAGTTAAGCCAATGGTCTCCGCATTGACGAATCTTGCGTTGAATCCTGATTTTAGTAATGCGGATACCGCTTGTTTCGAATCGACCCCACTGATAGTAAAGGTGTCAAAAATTTCACCAGGAGTAACCGCATAACCAGCTGCAATCACTGATTCCCGCATCAGATTTGCATTGTTGCGAACTCTAGTTGCGATCTCGAGCAATCCCTTAGGGCCATGCCACATTGCATAAAAAGCGGACATGACCGCTAAAAGCACCTGCGCTGTGCAGATATTTGATGTCGCTTTGTCTCGTCTAATGTGCTGCTCTCTCGTCTGTAGCGCTAATCGAAGAGCAGGGTTGCCATGTGAATCTAAACTCTGTCCAACCAACCTACCTGGCAAGGATCGTTCGAGACCTTTACGGACAGCCATAAAACCTGCATGCGGTCCCCCAAATCCCATGGGAACACCAAAACGTTGCGCTGAACCAATCGCTATATCAGCACCGATTTCTCCTGGCGCCTTGTAGTGCGTCAGTGCTAGAAGATCACATGCAACAACTGCAAGAGCGTTACGTTCATGCACCGCATTGATTAGCGGTTCTAAATTCCCAACTGTTCCGTTGCTATTTATCTGCGCGAAAATAGCGCCGAATATTGGTTTTTCGATACCTGCAAAAAAATCTGTAGCCACATCAATTTCTACAATTAAAATATTAAGCGGCATCGCTCTTGTTGCAATTACAGCTTTTATCTGAGGATGCAATCCTGCATCTACAACAAAGACCGCTTCATCATCGCCCTGCCAAACTCGACGAGCCAGAGTCATTGACTCTGCTGCTGCAGTGGCTTCATCAAGCATAGAAGCATTTGAAACATCTAAACCTGTTAAATCCGTTACAACTGTTTGAAAAGCAAAGATTGCTTCCAATCTGCCCTGCGAAATTTCTGGCTGATAAGGCGTATATGCCGTATACCAAGCAGGATTTTCTAAAACATTGCGTAAAATTACTGGTGGAGTAATCGTGCCAAAATACCCCAAGCCAATCAAAGATTTTACTACTTGGTTCTGATCCGCCAACTGTCGAAGTTCAGCAATGGCTTCAACTTCCGACACCGCTTTCGGCAGAGAACTTGAAAGTCTCTCTGTTAACGCGATATTCTCCGGGACAACCTTCGCTATGAAATCTGCTAATTTCTTCTCGCCAAGTTCTGCAAGCATAAAGTCGAGTTGATGTTGATCTGGACCAATGTGACGATCTGCAAAGTTAGAACGGACCGAACTCATTAATACTCTCCCCTAAAGTTGTGGAGTTATGACTCCGATTCCCGGGGAAGGAAATAATTTAAGCTAACTTTCGCTTTCGTCGATCCGATAGCTCATCATCAACGGACCCAATTGTAGAGCCGCCAACTACGCTTTCTCCAGTCGAAACATTCTCGCCCTGCAAATTAGCTAGTGAGCCTTCAACCTCGCTCCAAACTTTACCAATCGCAATTCCGAAGACACCTTGACCACCTTGAAGTAGGTCGACGATTTCATCCGCGCTAGCACATTCGTAAATAGTTGCACCATCACTCATCAAGGTCATTCGCTCTAAATCACTTACCCCGCGCAAACGTAAATGTTCGACCGCGGTACGAATATTTTGGAGAGAAACGCCAGTATCAAGTAGACGTTTCACAATCTTTAAAACCAGAATGTCACGGAAGCCATAAAGTCGTTGCGAACCTGAACCACTTGCTCCTTGAACGCTCGGTTCAACTAATCCAGTTCTCGCCCAATAATCCAATTGTCGGTAAGTAATTCCGGCCGCTACACATGCGGTTGCACCGCGGTAACCTATTTCAGGTACCGAAGGATCAGTCACTTGGGACATTTCAGGCTCACTTCTACGGGGGAAGATCCTTATCGGATTTAAGAGAACATTAGTTCGAGGCCGCTTCCAGAGCAACGACCGACACGCAAAACCCTAAAGTTTCCCTTGAGGTTTAGCCTAAGAAGTCCTCTGGGTTTATCTGGTCGAGGAACTCACGGAAAGCTTCGACCTGATCATCTGCCTGGTCTGGAATCTCGATGCCCGCCGAATTGAATACATCCTCGGTTCCATAGATGGGTGACCCGGTTCGCAGAGCTAGCGCAATCGAATCACTTGGTCGAGCTGATACTTCAATCCCCTTATCCATAAGGATTTTTGAGTAGAACACTCCATCGGCCAGGTGGGTTATCTGCACTGAATCCACACTCGTGCCCAAGTTATCAATAATATTTTTTATCAGGTCATGCGTAAGTGGTCTTGGCGGAGTCAGCCCCTGCTGTGCGAAGGCGATAGCAGTTGCTTCAGCAGCCCCTACCCAGATCGGGAGATATCTAATTCCATCTACCTCTTTGAGAAGAACGATTGGTTGATTTGAGGGCATCTCAACTCTTACGCCAACGACTTCAACTAGGCGAAGTTCACTCACGGATTGTCCAGTTTAAAACATCTATTGCAATTATCAATTTATTTTGAACGGTGTAAACCAGAGGCCACCAGAGCTGCATGCAGACGAATTGAAAGTGAGGCAAGTTCGCGCTGAACTTCTTCGGCACGCGCCTGAGCCTCTGGATTCTTCTGACGCAACAAAGGTGTTATGACTTGTTCTACTAAACCAACTTCGCGGTCAGCCGCTGTTTTAAAGCTACGAAGATGGCGGGCCTCTATTCCAAAGGAGGACATTTCCGCAACAGCTCGTGCAACCGAGAGCGCATCCGCGTCGTAGTAGCGACCTTTCATTTCAATCAATCCAAAGGATTCAATCTGGGTCAATTGCGCCTCTAGCAGGCCCGATGACTCCAGTAATTCATCTCGTGACAACCGCAGCTGACTATCATGTATGAAATTTGATGGAGCGAATTCGCCATCTACTGTCGCCAATCTCGGAGTTGCTGGTGATCCTGGGGTTGGAGATGGAGTTAAACCTCTATCGAGCGCGTCGAGATTCTCTTTAATAACTCGGAGTGGAAGATACTGATCTCGCTGCGCTGAAAGAACATAACGCAGACGCTCTAAATCCACATTCGTGAATTTGCGATAACCGGATGGGGTGCGCTGAGGGTCAATTAGTCCTTCTGATTCTAGGAAGCGAATCTTCGAAATTGTAATGTCCGAAAATTCTCCTCGCAATTTGCTTAGGACTTCGCCGATACTCAGATAGGCACGCGCTGGAACACTCATGGACTCCCCTTAATTAATCTCTAGTTAATATCTAATCTATTTCGCCAGATCTTTGCCCAGTTACTGGACGAAAGAAAGTTAGGCGATACTTACCAACTTGCACTTCATCTCCATGGCTTAGGGAAGCTATCGCCTTAGAAACTGCGTTTACATATGTTCCGTTTAAACTCTTCAAATCTTCAATCTCAAATGCTGTTTCCGAACCGTTCTTTAGCCTTGAAATTTGGCAATGCTTTCGCGAAACGGTTACATCATCTAGAAAGATTTCACTCGTCGCATCACGACCGATTGTTACGCAATCTGTATCTAAGAGAAACCTTGCACCTTTGCCAGGGCCAGCCAGTGAAATCAACATCCCACTATCTTTCGGCAAGTTCTTTAATACATTGAACTCTTCAGAGCTGAGTGAATCTACAAGGGTTTTCTCTGAAATGAAGTCGGGAACCGAACGCAAAGAAGCAATGTTGAGCGTGCTCGTTAAATCTTTTTTATTTGACTTATCGGATTCCCTAGAGGAATCGGAAGGTGGCGTCCTCACAACATCCCCCCGAATCTCACCCTCAAACCTTGAGGTTCAACTATAGGCTGACAGTATTCAATCTATTTGAGCGGGTCAAGCCGTTAGTTTCTCGTATTCCCCATCGCTAAGCAGTGTTGGTGCCTCGCCCGAAATTGCAATTTCCAGTATCCAACCTGATCCATAGGGTTCGGAATTTATGACCTCTGGGGCCCCATCTAGATTTGTATTCACAGCTGTGACTTCGCCAGTAAGCGGCGAATAGATCTCAGAAACGCTCTTAGTTGATTCAATCTCTCCGCAAACCTCGCCTGCCTTGAGGGCCTGTCCAACTTTCGGCAACTGCACATAAACGATATCCCCTAAAGCAGACTGAGCGAAGTCGGTAATGCCGACGCGAAAAACGTTCTGGGTGGAAGTTGTGGCAACCCACTCGTGCTCCTTAGTGAACTGCAAGTCACTTGGGACTATAGACATTCTGACTCCGATCAGGTTTTACTACTTCAGTTCGGGGAATTATTGCTCTTTATCTCTCTGATCGCAACATATGTGTATTGCAACCCGGTAACCCAATACAAAGCAATACCCCAGATGGCAAAGCCCCAACCAGCAATGAAGAAAATTTCTCCGATCCCACTATCTCCTGCAACAAGGAGGAAAGGAAAAGCGTAAAGAAGATTAAATGTTGCCGCCTTGCCGAGAAAAGTAACTTCAAAAACTCCAGACCCACGAGATTTCTTAATTGCAAGCACTACAACCATCCATAGATCTCGGCTAATCAAAAGAATGAGCAGCCACAATGGAACAACTTCTTTTATAACCAGAGCAATAACCGTGGCAGCAATATAAAGGCGATCAATTGTTGGATCCAAGGCAGCGCCTAAAGCGGATTCTTGATTAAGTAACCTTGCAACTTTTCCGTCGAAGTAATCCGACACTGCACCAATAACAAGAATTGTGAGGGCTAGGCCCGTATTTTCAACACTTAAGTATGCCCAGAGAAAGAGTGGTATCCCAAGAGCACGAACTCCGGTAATCGCATTTGGAATAGTCAGAATTTCTCCGCGTCTTAGCACTAGTCGCGCTCTTTTACTTTGACCACAACTTCTACCGGTGTTCCTGGAAAACCAAACTCTTCGCGTAAACGACGCTCAATAAATCGACGATAAGAGGTCTCAACAAATTCAGTCGCGAAAACCACAAACTTAGGCGGACAGATTGCGGCTTGAGTTGCAAAACGAATCTTTGGCTGCTTGCCGCTGCGAACCGGAGGTGGAGTTGCACCGATAAGTGCACCCAAGAACGAATTAAGTTTGCTCGTAGGAATCCGTTTCTCCCAACTTGAAATTGCGGTGCGCAGTGCGGGTGCTAGCCGGTCTCGATGCCAACCAGTTTTAGCTGAAACATTTACTCGCTGGGCCCACGGGAAGCGTTCAAGATTTCGTTCAAGCTCCTTGTCCAATTGGATCTGACGTTCTTCATCCACTAAATCCCATTTATTCATGACAATCACTAGCCCACGGCCTGCTTCTTCAACCATGCTCACTATTCGAAGATCCTGTTCGGTCAGCGGCACTGAAGCATCAAGGACCACAACGGCAACTTCGGCACGTTCGAGAGCAGATGCTGTTCGTAATGAGGCGTAATAATCAGTTCCACTATCTTGGTGCGCGCGTTTACGTATTCCAGCTGTGTCGATAAAACGCCAAGTAGATCCACCAATCTCAATGAGCTCATCAACTGGGTCACGCGTTGTTCCAGCAGCATCATCGACAATTACGCGAGACTCCCCTGCAAGAATATTTAGGAGGCTCGATTTTCCAACATTTGGTCGACCCACTAGAGCAATCCGACGATATCCATCGTCGGCCTTCTCGGAACCGATTTCCGGCAATTCCTTCACTAAATAATCGAGTAAATCTCCGCTGCCTCGACCATGTAAAGCTGAAACAAATCTTGGTTCACCGAATCCTAAATTCCAGAGTGCGTGCGCTTCTGTCTCTTCAGTTGTTCCATCTACTTTATTTGCCGCAACAATTATCTTCTTCTTGGACTTGCGCAGTAAATTTACTAATGACTGGTCTTCATCGAGTGCGCCAACTTGAGCGTCAATAACAAAAAGCACGACATCTGCCTCTGCTATCGCCGCTTCGGAACCAGCGGTAATTTTCTCCGAAATTCCTTCAGGCGCCACTTCCCAACCGCCAGTATCAATCAAAATAAAGCGACGACCATTCCATTCCGCTTCATACTTCACCCGGTCACGAGTGACTCCTGGAGTATCTTCCACAATCGCTTCTCGTCTACCGATGATTCGATTTACCAAAGTTGATTTTCCTACGTTTGGCCGACCAATAACCGCAACCTTTGGTAACCCCAAAAGACTCTTCCGAGTGAGCCACTCCCAAATTAAATCAACAACTTCATCAAGATCTAATTCAGTGGAATCGAGTTCAAGAGCATCTTCAGCAGGACGAAGGGGCGAGATTTTTCTAGTTGAGTCGAGGAGATCTCGGCTACTTAGCGACTGTGCCACGTCGGCAGCCTTATCCGCCTTTATCTCTTCACTTTCACGTCGCAGCGCTCTTGCTTGTAAATCTGCGTAGAGAAAAACTTTTAGGTCAGCGTTTGGCGCAACAACTGTGCCGATATCGCGACCTTCTACAACAATTCCCTTTTCACTTTTCGAAATGATTGTCTGCTGCATATCGACAAGGAAAGATCGAAGTTCTGCAATCTGACTAATTCGACTGACATTGTCAGTCACTCTCACTCCACGTATGTCGTCTGTAACATCTACCTCTCCGCAGAGTATCTGTGGATTCCTCGGATCACTTGAAAATACAATTGATTGCTCTTTTATTGCAGCAATAATCTCCCAACCTTCAGAAACACCTTTATTTAGTGCAATCCAGGTTGCAGCGCGATAAAGCGCACCAGTATCTAGGTAATTCCAATTTGCACGTATTGCGATTGCTTTCGACGTGCTCGATTTTCCAGATCCACTGGGACCGTCAATTGCTACAACTATTCCGGCCATACGCGAACCTTACTGCCTTAAGAAAGCTCTAAACACTAAGAAAATTAGAGAATTAAAGAAGCAGATGAATCAATCTTTTCTTGGAGCGTGCGCCAACCACCCTTTTGCTACCAAGTGTTTCTGTAATCTTGCGGCATCATCAGAAGAGAGAGCAAGAGTCACTAGTCCGACCGCTTGACCAGGGCTGTGTTCTATACTTAGATCTTCAATATTGACTTTAATCTCGGCGCATTCATTAAATATTCGAGCTAATCCGCCCGGCTTATCATCGATAACAATTGGAAGGTATGTGTAATCACGTTTAGCAAGACCATGTTTTCCAGGAATCCTATTCTTGCCCGCTCGACCCTCAGTTAGAAATACCCTTACAGAATTCTCATCGTCTCTCTCAAGAGCTTCTGCGAGATTAGAAAGTCGATTTATTACTTCACTGATTTTCGGAAGGATTTCACCTGAATTAGCAATCAGCAGACTCCCCCAAAGTTCGGGATCTGAATCAGCGAGACGCGAAACATCTCTCAAGCCTTGTCCGGCCAGATTGAGTCTCTCAACATCAACCCCGTTAAGACTGGCACCTAGGGCTGAACTTAGAATTTGTGGCAAGTGTGAAATTGCTGCTATCACCGAATCATGAGTAACTGCATCCATTTCATAAATAGTGGACTCCATTAGGGCTCCAAGTTCACGAGCTGTCGCAACCGCCTCATCAGTGGAATTCTCGGATTTAGTAACCAGCCAAGCTCTTGATTTAAAGAGATCGGACCTAGCACTCTCCGGTCCTGAAATTTCTCGACCTGCCATCGGATGAACAGATACATATTTGCGAGATAATTCCGGAAAACTTTCAACCTTATGCATCAGTTTAGACTTAACCCCGCATACATCTATAAATATTGCTTCGGGGTGCAATGCGAATTCAGCCATCGCTACGTCGTGGACATACTCGGGCGGTATTGCGATGATGATGAGGCTCGGTTTCTCAGCAACCTCCTTGCACTCAAGCAAATCGGAGGCAAGTTGAAGATTTCTGGCGCTTGTATCGGCCAAAATAAGCGCAAGACCCTCTTCCTTGAGGCGCAAGGCGAGGGAGGTTCCAATCAAGCCACAGCCAATAATCTTTATCGGTCCTACTAGGCTCACTTTTGATCGTCTCTTGGTTCTTCAAGCCCTTTAGCCAGATCTGGGCGCAAAACAGCCGCACCGCGGAGGTAAATATGGGAGATTTCATTCCTGGAGAGCGGAGAGTTGGCGTGAATCATGAGTCTGACAGTTCTTGGAAGTGCTCCCTTAATGTCGAGCTCCTGTGCGCAAATTAGCGGTAGATCGAGCAAGCCAAACTCCCTGATTCCCGCAGCCGGAAAATCGCTTTGAAGATCTGGAGTCGCAGTGAAAAGGATGGAAATCAAATCGTCGGCTGATAGGGAATTTGAGAACAGGATTTCTTTGAGGAGCTCCACGACCGCACTCTTCATCTCTTCCTTAGTGTCGGCGGACAGTTGAGTGGCCCCTCGAAAAGCTCTTACGGAATTCATGCCCAGATTCTACCCTGACCCCTCTGTACGTGAAGGGAGATTAAAGGAATTAAACTGTATAACATTTTATCGATAAAACCATTCTTGAAAAAAGCGACAAAGCTAGCCCCTTGAAAATGACTTTTACGAAAAATCGATAAATTAATAACTGAGAGAGAAACAAGCGTTGAATAAGCGACAAATAAACATTTAATATCACTGAAAAAACGATATATTAATAAATGTATTTTGATGGCTTTGATTTATTAATTTAACTTTAAAACCTTATATAGATTATCTACCTCAACCGAGTTTAGGGCTCGCCAACGGCCCTCCTTTATTTCACCGATTGAGATCGGACCGAACTCTGTTCGAATTAAGCGGATAACCTCTATCTCCAGGAATTCAAACATCCGACGGATGATATGGAACCTACCTTCATGTAACGACACTTCGACCCAATGATGCTTTGGGTTGACCTCTCGAACCACTTTGACCTCCAGAGCTCGTGCCATGCCATCCTCCAGCACAACCCCCTTCAGCAACTGATCTATGTGCTCCTTTAAGAATTGCCCCTCGATCTCTAAAAGATATTTTTTATTCATGCCATAACTTGGATGTGTAGCTCTGTGGGTGAAAGTGCCATCATTAGTCAGAAGAATTAACCCTTCACTCTCCTTATCCAGGCGGCCGACATGGAATAACCGCTCATTCCTTTCCTCAAAGAAGTCCCCTAGATTTGGACGTCCCTCAGGATCTGACATAGTGGAAATTACGCCCCGAGGTTTATAAAATGCGAGGTAAGTCTTAACCTTATTGAGCTTGATTGCCTCACCATCTACCTCAACTTTAGAGATTTCCGGGTCAAACTTGATGCCCAGCTCAAAGATCTGATTACCGTCGACGCTTACTCGACCATCAAGAATTAACTGTTCGCTTGCCCGCCTGCTAGCTATGCCGGCATCAGCAAGGATTTTTTGTAGACGTATAAGGCTCATTTTGACTCTCTCTTCAACAGCTTCAACAGCGTGGAATTTATTATCTCCGCAAAGGTTACGGCAAATCTAAGCTCAG
>DDMR01000058.1:0-10295 GCA_002340925.1 Actinobacteria bacterium UBA2541 | reverse complement strand
TCAGTGAGCGTAGAGAGAACCTCATCTAGGGCATCAACATCTGGGAGGAATGGTGCCAGTGCTGGCAGGTCTGAAACGTGGTTGAGGCCGAGCTTTTCCAAGAAGAAACTCGTAGTGCTGTAAAGAATTGCTCCGGTTTCGTGTTCGATTCCGCTCTCCTCAACCAAACCCCTTGTCACCAGGGTTTTCATGACAGCTTCGACATTAACGCCTCGAATAGCGGAGACTCTGGCTCGGGAAACTGGTTGACGATAGGCGATTACAGCAAGGGTCTCTAATGCGGCTTGGGTCAGGCGTGATTGCTGGCCATCCAAGACGAACTTCTCAACAATCGGTGAAAGATCTGGGTGGCTATAGAAGCGCCATCCCCCTGATATCTGCCGTAGCTCGAAACCTCGCCCAGACTGTTCGTATTCCCCAGCTAACTCTTGCAGCGCAGCCAAGACCGATTCAGTAGGGGTCTCGGTAATCTGGGCCAGAATCACCTCAGAAACAGGCTCATCTACCACCATTAAAATGGCTTCGAGCGACCTATTAAGTTCAGAATTAGACATTTGCATCTCCATTTGTATTATCTTCTGATTGAACTATGTGGGCATCGAACTCATCGCTGACCTCGATCGTGCCCTCAGCGCTTCCAGTCCAGGTAATCGCGAGCTCACCGAGAGCAATGACCTGTTCAAATCGAACTACCCCCTCACGATAGAGCTCCAATAGGGCTAGAAATCTCGCAACTACGACCAAAAGCGAACTTGCATCACTTATGAGGTGGCGGAAAGTGCTTTTCCCTGTCCTGCGCAACTCATTTACAACAATAATTGCCTCATCAGCCACGCTGACCAAAGGGCTGTGGATGTGGGCGATTCCAACGGTCGGGGTAACTTTCGGTGAAAGGACTCTCTGGGCGATGGCAGCGAATCGCTCAGCTCCGACCCCAATCAGAACCTCTGGAAGTAAGGTTGAGAACTGAGCCTCCAAGGCAACCACACGGGCAAAACTTCGTTCTTCACGGGCAAGGCGCTCACTGAAAATTGAAGCTATGGACTTGAAAGCGCGATACTGCAAGAGACGGGCGAACAGAAGATCCCGGGCTTCTAACAAGGCCAAATCTCCCTCATCCTCAATCTCGCCTGAAGGAAGAAGTCTGGCGGCCTTCAAATCCAGAAGAGTCGCGGCCACAACCAGGAATTCGGTCGTTTTCTCGAGATCCCAGCCATCTTCCGAGCCCTCAAGGGCGCGAATGTAGGCAATGAAATCATCAGTAACAACACTCAACGCTACCTCTGTCACATCCATCTTGTGACGCGAAATCAACTGAAGAAGTAGATCGAAAGGTCCTTCAAAATTCGATAGATGAACGGAGAATGCCGCAGGTGTATCTGGATTCGAGCCCAAAACTTGCTCTTGAGCCTCCCCGGTTGCGCCTTCAGTCATTGCGCAAAGGTAATGCACTTACGCTTGCGCGCCCAATCGCACCGCCGTAGAGTCCGACCATGGCAAAAAGCAATTCGAAGGTTTCTCGCTTAGGAACTAAATCGACAATTCGCGAGGAGGGGCTCTCAGCGACATCTAGCGTCTTGGGTAAGAAACTCATTGATTTTCCGAAGGTTAAGACACCGCCAGCACCAGGACCTGCCCGAGTTATATCTGTAGTGAATCAAAAAGGTGGCGTAGGTAAGACCACCACAACTATAAATCTCGGAGCTGCTTTAGCTGAACTGGGTCGTCGAGTTTTATTGATTGATTTTGACTCACAGGCAAGCATGACCACTGGACTTGGTATTAAGCCACAACAACTTAAAGAGCAATACGGATCAATCTGGTATTTACTAAATGATTCTCAAGCAAACATATCGGAATACATTTTAAAATCGAATGTTCCAGGTCTTGATTTTATTCGTGGGCACAAAGATTTAGCCGCGGCGGATGCCGCCTTCGTCTCTGAGATCGCAAAAGAGCATAAATTGCGTAAATTGCTCGAGCCAATAATTGATCAATATGATGACATTCTGATCGATTGCTCACCTTCATTAGGCACACTTACTATTAATGCTTTAACTGCATCTAATGGCGTTCTGATTCCCATGGAGTGTGAATACTTTGCGGTTCTCGGGCTAGGTTTAGTTCGGGAGACAATCGATAAAGTTCGAACCAATACAAATCCTCATCTTGAGATAGATGGAATCTTGGCAACGATGTTCGAGCGCAAAACAGCGCACTCTAGAGAAGTTCTTGAGTTAATCCATAAAGAGTTTCCGAAAGATTTACTCGACACAATCATTTCGAGAACAGTTAGATTCTCTGAATCCACAGTCAAAGGAGAACCAATCACAACATATGCCAGCAGCTCTACCGGCGCAGTTTCTTATCGCAGACTTGCACGTGAACTAATTCATCGAGGAGGAGCAAAATGAGTCGCAGAGTAAGCCTTCCAGGCGCTGACGAACTATTTAGACAGACGACCACACTGAGTGCAGTTCCTTCCCAAACTCCAACTCCAATTGAAGATGTTCCTACGGCGCCAATCACAAGCAAAAAGTCAGTGCGAACAACACCTCGCCGCAGAGTTAACTCATTTGATAAATCTCCAAGTGGAAGAGAGAGACACGACGAGAAAATTACTGTCTACCTATCCCCTGAAGAACTTTACGATCTCGAGCAAGCACGTCTAGCTTTGCGTGGCGATTTAGGTCTCGCTGTAGATCGCGGCCGAATTGTTCGTGAATCTCTGGCAATAATTATTGCTGATCTTGAAACCAAGGGCGATCAGAGCATTATTGCTAGACGATTACGGGGTAAGTAACTCTACTTCTGTTTAGCTCTCGGATGTGAACTTGCATAACTTTCACGCAATTTATCTATAGTTACCAGCGTATAAATTTGAGTTGTTGTGACTGATGCGTGACCAAGTAGCTCTTGAACGACTCGAATATCTGCTCCGCCATCCAACAAATGTGTTGCGAATGAGTGCCTGATTGCATGGGGTGTCACATGGCTTTCAATCTTCGCTCTCTCTGCGCAGGCAGCAATAATCTCCCAAGCGCTTTGTCTACTTAATGTTCCCCCTCTTGAGTTCAGAAAGACATGGTCATTCTTCCTACCCTTGAGAAGCTCCGGTCTCGAAGAAGTTAAATATCTTTCCAGGCTGGCTCTAGCAAAATTTCCAATAGGCACTACTCGTTCACTCCCCCCTTTACCAAGAAGCTTGATGGTGAAATTCTCTGATATCTGGGCAACGCTTGGAAGCTCTAGATTAACAATCTCACTTATCCGAGCACCGGTTGCATAAAGAATTTCTAGTAGCGCGTTATTTCGTAGCGCGAATGCGTCATCTCCAAGTTTAGAGGCCTCTAAAAGAGCCAGAATCTCCTCCAATTTGAGAGCCTTGGGCAGTCGTTTTGGAATCTTAGGTGGTGCATAACTGTAGAGAGGATTGGGTTCACGGCTATTCATGGATAAAAATTTAAATAGATTCCGAATAGTCACTATTGCTCTTGAGTTAGAGCTTTCACTGTTACGACCACGGGCACCAGAGCCACGAAGCGACGCCAAGAAATCATCGATGACAGAATGATCAACAGATTTGAGATCTATTCCATTTTCTCCCAAATACAGCGAGAACTTCTCTAAATCACGCTTATAGGAAGCAATAGTATTTTTCGACAGACCTCTTTCAATTGCCGCATAACTTAGATACTCACTTACAGCCCCTGCGGTGCTAGAACTAGTTACCATTTTTTTCTATCGCAGCAGCAATCAAACCAGTAAAGAGTGGATGCGCCGAAGTTGGGCGAGATAAAAATTCTGGGTGGGCTTGCGTCCCAATGTAATAAGGGTGAACCGCGGGTGGCAATTCAACAAACTCAACTAAATTTCCATCAGGAGATAAGCCAGAAAACGCTAAACCTGTGGCAGATATCTGATCACGGTATTTATTATTGACTTCATATCTGTGCCGATGACGTTCTTGAATCTCATTTTCTCCGTAAATTTCTGCGACTAGCGAACCTGCTACTAGAACCGCTGGGTATAAACCAAGGCGCATAGTTCCACCCATATCGCCGTTACCTGCGACGATATCCTCTTGATTTTGCATTGTGGAGATAACGGGATCTTTAGTCTCCGGGTCAAACTCTGCAGAATTTGCGTCACCTATCTTGCCCAAATTTCTCGCGGCCTCAATTACCATGCATTGCAACCCTAAACATAAACCAAGGGTGGGAATTTTCTTCTCTCTCGCAAATCTTAAGGCGCCCAATTTTCCTTCGATTCCCCGAACTCCAAAGCCACCTGGGACGCAGATCGCATCGACATCTTTGAGCGCGGCAAGTGCGCCCTCCGCGCTTTCACAATCATCGCTGGCGACCCATTTGATATTTACTTTTGCATTATTTGCGAAGCCCCCTGCGCGGAGTGCCTCAGTAACCGAAAGATAAGCATCGGGCAAATCAACATATTTACCCACAAGTGCAACTGATACCTGATGAGCTGGATTGTGAACTCGCTCCAATAGTTCATCCCATTCGCCCCAAACTAAATCCCGTGCTGGTAATCCAAGACGTCTAATCACGTACGCATCAAGACCTTCGTTAAACAAGACCTTCGGAATGTCATAAATTGATGGTGCATCAACCGCGGCAACTACAGCTTCAAGGTCAACATCGCACATCGACGAAATCTTTCGCTTGACCGAATCAGGAATCGGACGATCAGACCTGATGACAATAGCGTCGGGTGCAATACCTATAGAGCGCAGAGCGGCAACGCTATGTTGAGTTGGCTTTGTCTTCAACTCTCCTGATGGGCCGATGTAAGGAACAAGAGAAACGTGGAGATAAAACACATTATCTCTGCCAACATCCTGTCTTATCTGACGCGCTGCTTCGAGGAACGGTTGGGACTCGATATCTCCAACGGTTCCCCCCACTTCCGTGATAACTAAATCAATATCTGGACCAGCCATAGCTTTGATTCGCTCTTTGATTTCATTGGTGATGTGAGGAATCACTTGTACGGTGTCGCCGAGATATTCACCACGCCGTTCTTTCCCGATGACGTTTGAATAGACCTGACCTGTGGTTACATTCGCTGAGCCATGGAGATTTACATTTAAGAATCTCTCATAATGGCCGATATCCAAGTCGGTCTCTGCTCCATCATCTGTCACGAAAACTTCACCATGTTGAAAAGGGTTCATCGTGCCGGGATCGACATTCAAATATGGATCGAGTTTTTGCATTGTTACGCGCAGTCCCCTGGATGTTAACAATCGTCCAAGGCTGGACGCGGTCAAACCTTTACCTAAACTGGAAGCCACTCCGCCGGTAACGAAAAGATGCTTGGTCACATGCTGGGCGGTCATGGAACACTAACCTATCATTTCCGCCGATACTTTAGCGACCATATCCAATAATTCTCCAGCGTGTTCTTGTGCCGAAATCGACTCATCTTGACCAGATAGCAATCGCGCAATCTCTTTGCGCCTTTCATTTCCGGTAACTTCAATAATATTGCTCTGAGTAACTGATCCACTCTCGCTCTTTGTAACAACCAAATGATTATCTGCCCACGTTGCCACCTGTGCCAGGTGGGTAACAACAATTACTTGTGAATTTTTCGCTAGCAGAGCTAATCGCTTCCCAACTTCAACTGCCGCTTTTCCACCAACACCGGCGTCAACCTCATCAAAAATATATGTTCCGACCGGTGAGTTCTTTGCAAGAACGACCTCAACCGCCAACATAACTCTAGAAAGTTCTCCGCCGCTCGCCCCCTTTGCCAATGGAAGGGGTTTTCCCTCACTATGGCTAGTGAATAAAAAGCTCACCTCATCTAAACCAGATGCCGAATAATTCTTGGACTCTGTTTCGTCACTTTTGAGAACCGAAACAATCAGTTTTGCACTAGCCATTGCCAGCAGCGCCAGCTCTTTGGTAATCGCCTCTGATAATTTGCCCGCAAAAATAGCTCTGGATACTGAAAGCTTTTTAGCTGAACTCTGTAGTTCTTCGAACTTTTCCTTGCTCTGACTTTTTAGCTCTTCAAGCCTCAAATCCCCGCCTTGCAAATCGGCCAAGCGAGAGCTCGCATCTTCTGCCTCTGCTAGAAGATTCTCATAAGCAATATCTCGATTGCTTCCCGTCCCATACTTCTTAACTAAACCTAGCAATTCACTCTTTCTAAGCTGAAGAAAATCAAATCTCGCTGGGTCAGCCTCCAGACCTGATAGGTATCTTTCGATTTTTCCAGTTACTTCAACCAGACCATAAATGCTTTCGGATTGATCTTCGATTAACGAATCCAAAGCCGAGTCTTTGCCCTTCAGATTTTCAAGTAACTTCTTAGACAACCCGAGCGCTGAAATCGCTGAATTCTCTTCACTATCAATCGCGGCCAAAGCTTGAATGATTCCAGTATTAAGCTCCTCAACTGCGCCAAGTTTATTAATCTCATTCTCAAGTTCTGCGATCTCCCCTGGCTGTGGCTTAACTCTTTCAAAGTCTTTAACAATCGCTTCTAACTTTGCAATCTCAAGATCTCGAACCGAGAGCTGTCGCTCCAACTCCGCAACTCGCTTTCGTAGGTTTAAGTGCTCTTCAAAATCCGTCGAATAGTCAGAAACTAAATTTTCGTGACCAGCGAAAGAATCCAATAACTCTAGCTGCACCGAACCTTTACTCAATCTCGCCGAACTAGCCTGGGCGTGAATCTCTATCAACTCCTGGGCCATTTCACTCACCTGGGTTGCGCTACTTACAGCACCGCCTAGCGATATTTTGGATTTCCCTTGATTGGTTACCGATCGATTTATTATGACTTCGTTCTCTTCAACGATCCCGCCCGCATCTTCAACAACGAGGCTTAAAGCCTCACCGATTTCAAACTTACCGCTCACGATTAAACGTTCTTGGCCACTCCTGACAAAATCTGAATCTGACTTTCCACCGAGAATTAGATTCAAAGCCGTTAGCACCATAGTTTTACCGGCTCCGGTTTCACCGGTTAAAACCGTCAAGCCCGATTTAAATTCAATCTCCGCCGTATCTATAACCCCGAGATTGCGGATGGTTAATTCGCGGAGAGAGCTTTTGGAAGGTTTCTTCTGAATCAAGAAGATTCTCCGCGCCAACCTTCAATCGGCAACTTAAATTTCGCAACTAATCGATCGGTGAATTTTCCACCGTTTATATATGCCAATTGAATTTGCTGACTATCTTTTGTCAGAACTATTCGATCACCAGCGATCAACTCTGTTTGGCGAAGTCCGTCTGATGAAACTTGAGCGCTCTGAGAAGAGACATCAATAACGACTTCACAATCTGGAGATACCACCATCGGTCTTGAGAAGAGCGCATGTGCAGCGAGCGGAAGAAGCACTAAGGCGCTAACTTCTGGCCAAACTACCGGCCCACCTGCTGAGAACGCATAGGCAGTCGACCCAGTTGGAGTCGCACATATAACGCCATCACATCCCCATTTGGATAAGGGTCGACCATCAATTTGCACGAAGAGTTCTAGCATCTGAGTTGAACTTCGCTCGATAGCAACTTCGTTAAGCGCCCAGCCTTTAGAAAAAACAACACCACTTCGAATAATTTCATACTTTAAAACTAACCGCGGTTCTCTGTGAATGTCACCCTTCTGCACCGCCTGAACAATTTCATTTACCGAAGGTTGCGCTATTTCTGCAAGGAAGCCAACATTTCCAAGATTTACGCCGATAATAGGAATGTCATGTCCGCGGACAATCTCAGCAGCCCGAAGTATCGTGCCATCTCCACCTAGAACAATTGCGGCAGATATCCCATCAATGCGTCCGATGGAAGTTGAACCAGGAATTAGCTCCGGAAAGTTTGAAAACACTTCAAATTTCTCGGCTAGGAACTTCTCAGCTAACAAATTCCCGAATTTCGCAGCCGCTGGCCGGGTTGGGTGAACGACTAATAAAATTTTGCTCATTGAGGTCCGCTCGCAATCGCAGCATCTAAAGTAGTTTCTGAAAGTTCAGTGGATCCACGCTTTAACCAGAGAAAATACTCGACGTTTCCAGATGGCCCAGGGAGTGAACTTGCAACGACACCCTCGCAACCAAGGCCCATGTCATATGCACAATCCGCTACTTCCATAACAGCACTTTTACGCAATCCACTATCCCTCACAACACCACCTGCACCCAACTTCTCTCTACCTACCTCAAATTGTGGCTTAACCATAACCAGAAAATCTGCATTGGTCTTTGAAACCGTAACAAGTGCTGGAAGAACTAAAGTTAATGAGATAAAAGATAGATCAGCGACCACGAGATCTACGCTCTCTCCAACCTGTTCAATCGTTAAATGTCGCACATTTGTTCTATCCAAAATAGTAACCCTCGGGTCATTTCGCAGCTCCCACGCGAGTTGGCCATAGCCAACATCAACTGCCACCACATTCTTAACATCGCGTTTAAGTAGAACATCTGTGAAGCCACCGGTTGATGCACCTGCATCAAGCGCACGCCTACCTGCAACGATTATTTGTGGAAAGGCATCCAATGCACCAGCTAATTTATGTCCGCCCCTAGAAACAAAATCACTTCGCTCGCCCTGGATCGTTATAGAAGTTTCTGCATCTACCTGGGTAGCTGGTTTTGAAGCTGGGATACCTGTAACAAGAACTGAGCGGGACTCAATAAGATCTGCTGCGTGATCACGCGAACGCGCTAATCCGCGCCTGACCAATTCAGCATCTAATCTAGTTTTCACCAATAACCTCTAGAGGCCATCAATTTCTGACAACGCCTGCACTATATTCGAATGGATATTTTCAAATTCTTGGGGATGTGCATCCAAGGGCTTCTGGCTTACTTGAGATATCTGCGCCTTGATTTCTTCGAGATCTATTTTGTTGCTATCTTTAAAATCACTCATTTAGAAACCTTCTTCTTCGTTGACTTTATCGCGGCAGATGCTTTCGATGCCTTGCTAACTTTTTTTGAAGTAGCACTCTTCTTGGTGACTGGCTTCTTGGGCTTACTTGTTGAATCTTTCTTCACACCCGAGACGCCCTTCAATCGATTCTCAAGTTCAGCAATTCGAGTATTTAGACTCTCAATCTCGCTACTCTTTGCAAATCCCATTCGAACTGCAGTTTCATCAATCTGAGATTCGATGCGCTCTTTAACAATCTCACCATTCTGAACCACCCAACTCTTAATACTTCGAGTTAGTTCAACTGCTGCCTCTTCGTTCTTACCCAGGTTAGCAAGATACTTCTTGAGAATAGTATTTAGGTCAGATGCCATGGCTTAACCGTATCTAAAGTCGAACTACCTCGCTTGCTTCGACCTGCCAACGACTTGCAAGACCTGTTGGAGCCCGCCAAAACCGCCTTCTCACAGACCCCTTTATCTCTACCCAAGTATCGATCTTTAGCGACAGAGCTGCTTTACGTGTTCGTGAGCTCCAGGCCGCGATGTCTAGTGAATCTACTTCTTTTTTGCTCCCTCTAGATTTCTCTCTTCCAATTACAACGCGAAATTCAACGACTCGATCTCCACTAGGAAGTAATTTTTCTACGGCCAAACTCGTTACTCGACCAACCAAAAAAACTTCATTTTTAGGTTGATGGCTTTGAGCGGCGATAGTTTTCTTCTTGGCTACGACCTTCTTCGAAGGCGATAATTTTTTGGGTTTGGTAATGGCCATAAGAATCCAATTCATGAAATCTCTAGAAATTTTCTAGGAAGCCCGAATTGTCTTAAAGCGCCACTAAATCTATTTGCATCTTGATTGATGCTGTTGATTTCGAAAACCTGTTAATAGAAATAAAAAAGGAGCACATCCAATAACCGAAGTTATGGAGTTGCTCCTTTTATAATGATGTCCGGCGGCGATCTACTCTCCCACAAGGTCCCCCTTGCAGTACCATCGACGCTGAGAGGCTTAGCTTCCGGGTTCGGAATGGGACCGGGCGTTTCCCTCTCGCTATGGCCGCCGAAACTCTATTGAGTTATCAGTCAGTTGCATTTCTATTTAACTAATAATTCATAAAATAAATTATAGCTTCTAGAAATTTAACAGTTCCCGACCGTAGCTCGGGAACCACACAGTGAACGCGATGCATTTAATCAACTCAAAGTTAATTAAAAAATGTAGTTAAATCCTCGGCCTATTAGTACCGGTCAGCTCCACGAATCGCTTCGCTTCCACTTCCGGCCTATCAACCCAGTGGTCTTCTGGGGGCCTTACCCGATAAATCGGTGAGAAACCTAATCTTGAAGCAGGCTTCCCGCTTAGATGCTTTCAGCGGTTATC
>DDMR01000073.1:7098-7541 GCA_002340925.1 Actinobacteria bacterium UBA2541 | reverse complement strand
GGCGATCGTGCGATGGTGTTAGGACACCATTACCAGCGCGATGAAGTAATCCAATTTGCCGACATAACTGGAGATTCATTTAAGTTGGCTCAGGCCGCACAATCCAATGATTCTGCCGAGTTTATCTTCTTCTGTGGCGTGCACTTCATGGCAGAGAGCGCCGACATCCTTACCTCGCCAAATCAGAAAATAATTCTTCCCGATTTAGCTGCGGGTTGCTCGATGGCTGATATGGCAACCGCTAAACAAGTTGACGATTGCTGGAAAGCACTGGAGAAAGTTGGCGTGGCAAGTAGGACAACTCCAATTACATATATGAATTCATCGGCTGCGATTAAATCCTTCACCGGAAAAAATGGTGGCGCGGTCTGCACATCCTCAAATGCGATGCGTGCAATGAACTGGGCATTTGAGAAGGGTGAGAAAGTTTTATTCCTCCCCGA
>DDMR01000073.1:380-6869 GCA_002340925.1 Actinobacteria bacterium UBA2541 | reverse complement strand
GTAGGAACCGAATTGAATCTGGTCCAACGACTGGCGAATAGATTTTCGGATCGCGAAGTGCATTTCTTGGATAAAACCGTCTGCTATTGCTCGACCATGAACCGAATCGACCTTCCCCATCTGGTCTGGGTGATGGAGTCCTTAGTAGCTGGACGTCTGGTTAATCAAATCTCAGTAGATTCGCAGACAGCGACTTATGCAAAAGTTGCGCTAGAGCGAATGCTCGCTCTACCGTAGTGACATGACAAAAGCCGACGATAAGAATCCTGCAAAGAACCCAGATAAAAAGGGCAAGGCAACACCTAAACGAAAAGATGCAGTTGCTGCCACAAAGGTAAATTCAATCACTGCTCCAGTAACTAAAGCCGATCGCTCAAAGAACCGCTCAGCACTTAAAGCTGCACGGGTTGAAGCGCGCGCTGCATACATGCGTGGCGACGAGAGTGCAATGCCTGCTCGAGACCGCGGGCCAGTGAAGAGATTTGTCCGTGACTATGTAGATTCCCGACGATCACTTGGCGAATATTTCTTGCCGCTCATGATTTTTGTTTTAGCTCTTACGCTGATTCCATCTCAAGAAATTAGAACACTTGCCATTCTCGTTATGTATGGCGCGATGCTCTATTCGGTCGTCTATGGCTATTTCGTTAGCAAAAAAATCAAGGCGATTGTCTCCGAAAAGTTTCCTGGCGAATCGACTAAAGGCATCGGCATGTATGGCTGGTTACGCTCTACTCAGATGCGCAAATTGCGAGCACCAGCACCACAGAAAAAACTTGGTGACCGCGCTTAAATAATCTCTTCGATTATTAAGCTCTTGGATTTGGGCTCTCTGTTCGTTCTGGATTAGTTTCCGGAATCGAGCCGAGGGCCTTATCTATTTCCGCAAGAGTTTGAGGTGAGAGCTTTACTCCAGAAGCCTTAACGTTCTCTTTTACTTGTGCTGGTCTGGAGGCACCCATAATCACTGACGAAACATTTGGATTGGCCAGCGCCCAAGCAAGGGCGAGTTGTGACATTGTTAAATCTAGGCCTTGTGCGATTGGCTTTAATTTCGCGACTGCTTCGAGAACTTCATCACGCATCCAACGAGAAATCATTTCGGCGCCGCTCTTCTTATCAGTGGCTCGTGAACCGGTTGGCGGCTTCTTGCCTGGCAGATACTTGCCAGTCAAAACTCCTTGAGCTACTGGTGACCAAACTATCTGGCCAATCCCCTCTTCAATGCAAAGTGGAACAACTTTTGATTCAATTACTCGCCAGAGCATTGAATATTGCGGTTGGCTAGAAACAAAGCGATCAAAGTTATTAGCCTTCTGAATCTTTAGCGCTTGATTTATCTGAGATGAGGTCCATTCCGAGAAGCCAATGTAATTAACTTTCCCTTGGCGGATTAGATCGTCGAATGCACGTAACGATTCTTCTAATGGAGTTTCATAATCAAAGCGGTGCATCTGATAAAGATCGATGTGATCAGTATTGAGGCGCTTTAATGATGCATTCACTGATTCCATAATGTGTTTTCGGGAAAGACCGCGATCGTTCTTGCCCGGTCCAGTTGGCCAATAAACTTTTGTGAATAATTCATAGCTCTCGCGCTTAACACCTTTAAGCGCTTTTCCGAGAACGCTCTCAGCCTTGGTTCCAGCATAAACATCTGCGGTATCGAATGTTGTTATTCCAACATCAAGTGCGGCATGAACGCATTTGACGGCTGCATCTTGCTCGACTTGCAAGCCGTGTGTAATCCAGTTTCCGTAAGAGATTTCAGAGACATACATTCCTGATGAGCCGAGGCGACGATATTCCATGGATCAGAGCCTAGCTTCAGAATTGCCAATTGTTCACAGTTGGCGCTGCGCTGGTCATCTTCATCGGACTTGTCATCGGACTCGCCTACGCAATTAGTCAACGTTCTGGCAAAAAGCACTGAATTAGTGCTAATTTTGCGCCGCTGAGAAATGCTTCGCGCTTCATCAGTAGTAATGCGTTTAGCGAAGTCCGGTGAAAACCCGGCGCTGTCCCGCAACTGTAGAGATTTGATTTAAAGCAATTTAAATCCAAATCCGAGCCAGGTCGCCTGACACATTATTGATGTATCCGACCTCGGAGGAAGGTCGGGCTTCTAGAGAATTTATTTTCTATTTTGCCCAAGCTTCCTCCCTCAAACTCTTGAGGGAGATTTTTTATGTTTCAAAACAGAAAGTTTTTGGCCAAATTAGCCATAGCCACATTGGCGGCCTCATTTCTAGCAATTAATCCATCACAAGCAGCACCAAATATCCCGAAGCGAATTATCTCACTTTCACCTAGCGCCACTGAAATTCTTTACGCAATTGGTTCTGGGGAGCAAGTCATCGCGGTGGACGATCTCTCAAACTATCCAAGTGAAGCTCCGATGACAAAACTCTCGGCCTTTAATCCAAATGTTGAGGCGCTCTTAAACTACAAACCAGATTTGATCATCCTGAATGCGGATGCCACAAAAGCTTTAGAAGTTAAGGCAGCACTTGAGCAATTAAAGATAAAGGTATTCCTAGAACGGGCGCCAAAAACACTACGTGAGGTCTACTTTGAAATAACCGCACTGGGTAGAGCTACCGGAAAAATCTCTGGTGCTCAGAGCATCGTGTCAGATATGAAGAGAAAAATTGCTGCGGCAGTTAAGAGTGGAAGAACTTCCAAGAAGATCTCGTTCTTTCACGAATTAGATAACACCCTATATACCGCGACGTCAGATACATTCATTGGCAAGGTATACAGAGACTTCAAACTGATTAATATCGCAGACCCCGCTGCATCAGTAGATTCCGCTGGTTATCCGCAGTTGCAATCTGAATATGTAATCAAATCAAACCCAAAAATAGTATTTCTTGCAGATGCGCAATATGGTGAATCACTTGCCACGCTAACTAAGCGACCTGGCTGGAGTGGAATTTCAGCAGTGAAAAAACAGAACGTAGTTTCACTGCCGGAAGATATTCCATCTCGTTGGGGTCCAAGGCTTGTTGAGTTCTATCAATTCATCGCAGATGCAATTGTGAAGGTTAAGTAGCTCATCAAGTGATTAAGAACAAGAGCAAGAGCGAAGAGAGCGGTTTGGCTCCAATTTGGAATTGGAGGATAACCGCTTTCGCTGCCGCCTTGCTCTTGTTCGTTGGAATTCTTGCAATAAGTTTTGGGCCAGTTTCATTAAGCTTTCAGGAGATCATCCGAACTCTTCTGGGATTGCCTGGTGGTCTAACCGGTCAGGATCGCACTCTTCTAATTGATTTACGTTTACCAAGAGCCCTTCTTGCCGCAATTGTTGGAGCAGCACTTGCAACAAGTGGCGCTGTGTATCAAACAGTTTTCCGCAATCCACTGGCAGATCCATATCTACTTGGTGCGGCGGCAGGTGCCGGACTAGGTGCAACTATTGCATTAACAAGTGCGGGCGCCGATCTTCGTAGTTTGCTTCCAGTCTTTGCATTCTTCGGAGCCATATCAGCGGTTTTAGTTAGCTTCTTTATATCTGGAAAATTCTTCGCCGAGCCAAACTCGCTACTACTTTCAGGTATTGCAGTTGGCTCTTTTGCAACCGCGGTTCAAACTTATCTGCAGCAGCGAAATAGCGCCTCACTTAGACCGGTTTACTCATGGATACTTGGTGAACTTACGGTTGCCAATTGGCAAGTAGTAACTTGGTCATCGATTTACATACTTATTGCGCTGACTATTTTATTTACAGTTTCTAAACAATTAGATGGCCTAATGCTTACTGATGAAGAGGCATACTCGCTTGGGATAAACCCAAACAAATTGCGCGTAATTGCAGTTGTAGCGGCGACCCTGGCAACCGCTACAGCGGTTTCGGCTAGTGGATTGATTGGCTTTGTGGGAATCGTCGTTCCACATCTGGTCCGGGGTTTAACTCATCGCGTCACAAATCGCGGCCTACTTACTATCGCATTAGTTGGAGCTAGCTTCCTTGTGCTCGCAGACCTCGGGGCAAGAACGCTTCTCTCACCAGCTGAACTTCCGATTGGCGTAATCACAGCCTTTGTTGGAGCACCGTTCTTCCTATTTGTTCTACGAAAGAAAAGGTTGGTAGCGCATTGATTAATATTTCAGATTTAAGTGTCCGGATTGGTCAGCGCAACATCCTCTCCGATATAAGTGTTGAAATTGAAGATGGAAAGTGGACTTGCCTAGTTGGTCCTAATGGTGCTGGTAAGACCACACTCCTAAAGTCACTTCTGGGCTCACTCCCATATTCCGGTTCGATTACTGATAACGGCGTTGAAGTGTTTAGAAATCATGATCGTAATGTCGCTTTCGTTCCACAACATCCACAAATCCCTATCGGTATGGGCGTGGGCGAATATGTAATGATGGGTCGGTCGAAGCGTGATGGTTGGGGCAATGAGAGCAGCCACAGCCGAAAGATAGTTGCTGACATTCTTAAACTGACTGGTCTCTTTGGGATGCAGAGCCAACATGTGTCACTGCTCTCCGGTGGTGAGATGCAACGTGCACTAATTGCGCGTGCGCTCGTCCAAGAGCCAACACTAATTCTGCTTGACGAACCGACCAGCGCTCTGGACCTACACCATCAAATTGCAGTCTTGAATAACATCGAAATTCTCAAGGAACGTGGTGTGACGATTATTTCTACTATGCATGACATAACACTTGCGGCTATGTATGCCGAAAAAATCGTGGTCATGCAGGAAGGAAGAGTTCTTCTAAATGGAACTTCGGATTTTGTAATTCATTCTCCAGAGTTAAAGAGCGCCTTTGAAAATCGAATTAATGTCTACACCTTGGATTCTGGGCGTCCAGTCATTGTCGCGAATAAGGATTTAACTAATTAACGGACCCGTGGCTCGACAAATGGTGCGCGAACGATTGAAGCGCTACTTAACCGGCCACGAATATCTATTTGAACCTGGTCACCAACTTTAAATTCTGGACTCAACAAGGCAAGCGCTATGCCGACCTTGAGGGTTGGCGAAAAAGTTCCGCTAGTAACTTCACCTATTACCCTGCCCGAAGAATCTGAAACTGCCATGCCAGCTCGGGGTATCCCACGATCGCTTGATTTTAGTGCTCGAAGAACTCGAGATGGCCCTTGGCACTTCTCAATTTCTAGCGCCGACTTTCCACGAAACTCACTCTTTGCAAAAACAACCGCCCAACTAGCACTTGCTTGCACTGGAGTAATTTCAAGTGAAAGCTCATGTCCGTGAAGCGGATATCCCATCTCAGTTCGCAAGGTATCTCGCGCTCCTAAGCCACAAACTCGACCATCGTATTTCGCTATTTTTTCAACCAGGACTTCCCACACTTTGGTAGCGCTCTCCCATTTGGGTAACAGTTCATAACCTAATTCCCCGCTGTAACCAGTTCGGCAAATTATTATCTTACCAAGGTCTTCATCACCGGGCAAAGTTACCTTTCCAAATGACATGTATTCCAAATCCAGATTGATTCCAATATCAGCTAAAACTTTTGAGCTATCTGGACCCTGTAATGCCAGAACTGCATATTCCTGATGGATATTTTTAACTGTGATACCACTTGGTGCAACAGCACTTAGATCTGCTGCCACCTGTGAACAATTTGATGCATTTGGAATTATGAAAATATCATCGGGTGCAAATTGATAAACTATCAAATCATCAATCACACCACCTGCGTCATTGCAAAATAGGTTGTATTGAGCTTGCCCAGAAGTGATGCGATTTAGGTCATTGGTGACCATTGAATTTACAAAATCTTTTGCGCCTTGACCCTTAACACTTATTTTCCCCAAGTGTGAAACATCAAATATCCCAACGCGCTCCCGGACCGCTGCATGTTCAGCAAGTGTGCCGCCACTAAATCCTGCAACCCCCTTTGGATATTCAATTGGCATATCCCAACCACCAAAGTCTGCCAACTTTGCATCCATGGCGCCATGCCACTCGTATAACGGTGATTTCATGGGGCAAACTTATCTTAAACTTAGGCAATCCAAGGATGTTGATTTATAGTTCGACTAACTTTAATTGAAGTTCATCAGGACATAAATAGGAGAATTATGAAGGCGTTGAAGTTAGCTTCCACTCTGGCAACTCCATACGCAGTTATTGGATTATCCGCCACCGCCGGAAAGTTGAAGATTGAATCCGGAGCTGTCACTGTAAACGAGAAAGCCTTACTTGATATTCTGAAAAATCTTGGCGCTACTGGAAAAAGTAATGAAATTATAAAAGTTCCCTATAGCAATCCTCAAACTATTTACTTCACTGGTTTGGGCGAAACTTCTAAGAGCTATGATCCGGAAAATCTGCGTAGAGCCGCTGGTTCTGCCGCCCGCGAATTAGCCGGCCAGAGCACTGCAACTTTTGCGCTACCCGCATCCACCCTCGCCCAAATCTCTGCAGTTGCCGAAGGTGCTGCTCTTGGTGCGTATGCTTTCAATGAATTTAGATCGAGCACCAAATCAGATTTTAAAGAGCCACT
>DDMR01000073.1:0-227 GCA_002340925.1 Actinobacteria bacterium UBA2541 | reverse complement strand
GATTCTTTCTGCACTCGTATGAAAAAGTTAGCCACACCATTGGGGTTAAAGGTTGAGGTCCTGAATGAAGCAACACTTAAGAATCAGGGTTACGGCGGAATCATTGGAGTAGGTCAAGGTTCTGCGAATCCCCCACGCCTGCTTCATATTTCTTACACGCCGAACAAAGCCAGAGCGCGATACGCATTTGTTGGCAAGGGCATAACTTTCGATACTGGCGGTCTGGC
>DDMR01000071.1:11333-12858 GCA_002340925.1 Actinobacteria bacterium UBA2541 | reverse complement strand
ACTCGGATTACCTGACAGATTGCATCGGTCTCGCGGATATTTGCTAAGAATTTATTTCCAAGTCCAGCACCTTCAGATGCACCTTTAACGATTCCGGCGATATCCACAAATGAAACTACGGCTGGCAAAATCTTTTCAGAGGAGAAGATTTCAGCAAGCTTTGGAAGTCTGGCATCTGGGACGCCGACCATTCCAACATTGGGTTCAATTGTGGCGAAGGGGTAATTTGCGGCCAGAACGTTGTTCTTGGTCAGAGCGTTAAAAAGGGTCGATTTGCCCACATTTGGCAGTCCGACGATTCCAATAGAGAGGCTCACAAGGAGTAGAGCCTACGCGGGTTTGTCAGTGCTTCCTGCCACGATACGGGCATGGATGTAATTTTGGGCGTAATAATCGGGCTGGCTCTTGGAATTCTTATTGGATTTCTCGTAAAAAGTGGCAGATCTAATTCTGATTCTGCTGATAATCCACTAATCAAAGATCTCAAAGAGCAGTTAGAACGCGAGAAGAATTCGACAGCGGCTGCAACAAAATTGACTGATGAATTAGAAACAATGAAGAAGACGGTTGAGAAATTAACCGAAGCAGCTGGGGCGGCAGATTTGCGTCGAGTCCGCGCAGAAACTGAAATTACTGAGCAAGTGAAATCGATGGCATCCCACAATGAGAATTTAGTTAAGCAGACTCGCGCGATTGCAGGTGCGCTCGCTAGTTCACAGACCCGTGGAAAATTCGGTGAAGCTCATCTTGAAAAGTTATTAGAGAGCGCTGGTTTAATCGAGAACGAACATTTCACTAGACAAGCTGCATCAGAAAAAATTGGTGACTCTGGTGCGATTCCCGATGTCACAATAAATATGCCTGGTGGCAGCGTTATTTATATCGATTCTAAATTTCCATTCCAAAGATTTTATGAAGCCTTTGAAACTGAAGACGATGCACTTCGCAAACAATTATTGGTAGAGCATTCAAAGGATTTACTTGCACATATCCAAGCGCTATCAAAGCGAAATTATGCCGATCGCGGACCATCTCCAGATTTTGTAATTCTCTACGCTCCTATTGATGCCATCTTTATTGAGGCGGTTAAAGCAATCCCAGATTTCCTTGAAACTTCATTCCGTCTTGGCGTAACCATTGCAACACCCACTTCGATGATGGCGCTGCTGCGCACCGTGGGCTATCTATTTAGCCGAAACCGCGTTGCAGCAAATGCCGAAGAGATTCAAACGCTGGCTGTGAAATTCTTACGAGATGTCTCATCGCTTCATGACAAAATCGTTACTGTCGGAGATCGTTTGAAGAGCACCCTTAAGGCTTACAATGACATGATTCCAACCGCTGAGACCACAGTTCTAAGTGCAGCGAAGAAGATGAAGTCATTGGATGTTTCCGGTAAACCGTTAAAGGCGCTACCTGAAGTCTCGGAAAATTTGCGAATTCTTGAGAGTAAATTAGCCTTGGATGCTCCAGAAGATTTTATTGAAGTTGAAGAGATTCCAGATGAAGATGATGAGAAATGAGT
>DDMR01000071.1:10446-11086 GCA_002340925.1 Actinobacteria bacterium UBA2541 | reverse complement strand
ATGGATGCTGTTAGATCAAAGGCGGTAAAAGGTCCTGGCTTAAAGGTGCCTGGCATTATTGTTCTGCAATTTCTACTAATCTTTATCTTTGAAGCTCTCGAATATACATTTACCGAAGTTGGCTTCTTTACCGGCCTAGCAATTTTGGTCTCATTCCTTGGTGGTCTATACCTAGGACGCCCTGGAACCTCATTTACAAATGCAGTTAATCCCCCAATCGTATTTTTAATCTCAACGCTGTTAATCATGGCGACAATTGGTGGCGCTGGATTTTCTCCTGGCGAAATCGGACTTGAATTAATTACTACGCTCTCATCAGTTGCACCATGGTTGATAACTGGAGCCGTAATAGCTTGGGCCGCGCACTTTGCACTCATGCGCAAATATTCACGCAAATAAAAAGCAAACTTTAAAGTTTTCCAGCTGCCTTTAAATCTTTACGAAGCTCTGGTGGAACCGAGAAGAGCAAATGTTCTTCCATTGCAGTTACGGTCTCGACATCACCATAGCCACGTCTAGCTAAATCCTTAATCAAATCTGTTACCAATATTTCAGGAACTGATGCGCCGCTCGATACACCAATAACTTCTACGCCTTCAAACCATTCATCTTGGGCTTCGGCAGCAAAATCAATTAGGTA